>JALZUP010000280.1 GCA_023301505.1 Robiginitomaculum sp. | reverse complement strand
GTTACTAAGCGAGTCGATCAGCGGTCAGATGGTGGCTGATGTGCCCGTAGGTGCCTTTTTGTCAGGCGGTATCGACTCAAGTACCGTTGTGGCATTGATGCAGCAACAAAGTAGTTCAAGGGTCAACACGTTCACCATCGGCTTCGATGACGACAGGTTTAATGAGGCGCACCATGCAAAGCGTGTCGCCAGTGCGCTAGGCACTCACCATACCGAGCTTTATTTAAGCGACACAGATATCGGGCAACTGGTGCAGAACATGCCACAGATAACCGATGAACCATTTGCAGATTCTTCAATGTTGCCTACCTACGCTGTGTCGCAGCTTGCCCGCGAAAGCGTCACCGTCAGTTTGTCAGGCGACGGCGGTGATGAGCTGTTTGGCGGTTATACCCGTTATCCGTCGGCTGCCAGTGTCATCAGATTGCGCAGAAAACTTGGAGCTCTGGGGAAAACTGCCGCCAGAGCACTGTTGTCCAGTCCATTGCTGGCAGCTACCAGCACAGGGCAGCGCCACTGGATACCTAGCCAGTTGCAAGCGGTGCCTGGCGCCTCCAGGGCAGCACTGGCCATTCAGGTTCTAGGCACTGCCACCGATGCATTGGCTTATCGTGAGCTGGTTTCCTACTGGAAAAACCCACATACGCCGGTGCTTGATGCACCCGAACCGTCCGGTCTTTTTCATCAGGCGGAGCGTTGGTTGGACACCGTCAAGCCGCAAGAGGCGGTGCAAATGATGGACGTGCAAACCTACTTGCCTGACGACATTCTGGCAAAGGTTGACCGCGCCGCCATGAATGTATCGCTGGAGACCCGTATTCCATTGCTTGATCACCGGCTTATGCAGTTTATCTGGTCCCTGCCACCGGCTTTCAGAGCTGAGACGACGGCCAGCTCTGTGAAGCCATTGCTTAAGGATATTGCCTGCCGGTATGTGCCCCGAGAGAGCATTGAACGAGAAAAAATGGGTTTTGGCATACCCATCGACGCCTGGTTACGTGGACCACTGCGGACGTGGGCAGAAGACTTGTTAAACCCTGAAACACTGAAACAACAAGGCTTGCTAGACGTCGAACTTGTGACTCGCCAATGGCACGATGTGTTGAAGGACGAAAGCGTATCGGCTGAGTTCATCTGGAGTGTGCTGATGCTGCAACACTGGATGCTTCAGCGATGAGCGCAAAGGTGCAGTCCAAGACAGGTAGAAGGACTACCGTGCTGTTCGTGGGCTCGTTCATCAAAGAGACTACAGACGGTAGTAGCGGCGGCCAGATGTTTGCCTGCAACACGCTGATTGACAGTAGGCTAAGCGATCAGGTGAACTGGATTCTGGTTGACAGTACGGGAACACTGCCAATGCAACCGGTTGTTATCCGCGGACTGCATGCGATCAAGCGCATACTGAAGTGTAGCTACTATCTATTGACACGTCGGATAGATACCACTCTGATATTTACCGCGCATGGCGTAAGCTTCATGGAAAAAGGGCTCATTGTGATGTTGTCGCGACTGCGTGGGCGAAAGACAATAATTGCACCGCGATCGGGTCTCATCGTTAACGATTTCAAGAACCCTTGGATGCGACGCTATATCCAACTCGTTTTTCGAAGTGCATCGCTAGTCATCTGTCAATCACCTTATTGGCAGGATACGTTTCGCCGTGTTGCTCCGGGGTTGCGAACTCACATCGTTCACAACTGGATTGACGTCAGTACTTACGGACAGCTGAGCCGGCAAGCAACCGTCGATTCCCCCATTCGCTTGTTATTTCTGGGCTGGGTTACAAAAGACAAGGGTGTCTACGAGCTTGTTGAAGCTGTAACCCGTTTATCGCGCAGTTACAATATCAGCTTGTCGGTCTGTGGTCATGGTGATGCGTTTGATGCGTTGAAGAACAACATAGTGCAGTCGGGACTGAAAGACGTCATTCAACTGCATGGCTGGGTCAAGTACAAAGAAAAATTGAAGCAGTTGCAACAGGCGGACATATTTGTGCAGCCCACACATTATGAAGGCTTCCCTAATGCAATGCTGGAGGCAATGAGTGCGCGCGTTCCGGTTGTTTGCTCTGACATTCCTGCTATCTCCTCGTTGGTAACCAACAACCAGGAATGCCTGCAATTTCGAGTAAAGGATGTTACGAGCCTTGCAGATGCGATTGAACAGTTAGTTGAGTCTGAAGAGCTTCGCGAAACCCTTGCTACCAATGCGCGCAAACTGATAGAAAAAAAATTCAGTGTGGATTACGGTATCGCCTCATTTGAAACCATACTCAATGATCAATAAGTTTCGTCCCAACATTGTTTAGCCTCATTTAAGACTCTGTGCAGGACGTTCGATGACGATCCATGAGAGCCACGCAAGCAGTAGGGACACCGCGAACACGGCCATCACCACCCAGGCGTCTCCGGTCCAGCCAAGCGTTATGAATGCATTGATCACTGGCGCATGATAGATATACAAGCCATAGGAGATATCGGTGTGCCCGAGCAACCGTTTGGAGAGCGTGACTGAGCTATAGGCAAACGCCAGTGACAATCCACATAGCGACAAGCCCGTCAACGGGAATGGATTATTTGAACCGTAGGGCAGTTGAAGGAAGTAGGTAACTGCTACAGCACCAGCATGAATGATCAACCATAAGACCAGTTTATCGGCGAACAAATGACGTAAGCGAATAAAGTGCTGCTGTGCGAAGACTCCCAGCAGAAAGAACCACAGGTAAGGCAGAGCCGTGACATGCAGCAGTTTCCAGATGAGTGTGTTGGTCAGGGGCTGCAGAGCAAAGGAGATAAACTGACTTAGTAGCATGAACACCAGTATCAGACCCGCTAACCAACGTGAAGCCCTAAGACTGAATTTCCGTAACCCGGCGTATAGCACTGGCAAAACAATATAAAACTGTATTTCGACGGGTATTGACCACAGGCTGCCGTTGAGACTGCCCAGGCCATACTCTCGCAAAAAACCGGGGTTGTAGAATTGAAATACGGAGAGCTGAGCAAACACCCATACTGCAAGGCCGCCAGCGGAGGCACCTTGCAGCAAATCAGTTAGTAGCCAGACGCTTACAACGGACAAGAAGAAACACAGCCACAGCGCAGGAAATATGCGCAGCGCTCGTTTACGAAAGTAGCTGCCCAGTGTTGTGCTGGACTCGAAGGATGCCGAAATCAGAAAACCGCTGATGAGAAAAAAAATCGGCACACCGGGGAAACTTCTAATGACAAC
Source organism: Robiginitomaculum sp. (assembly GCA_023301505.1). Classification (GTDB taxonomy): domain Bacteria; phylum Pseudomonadota; class Alphaproteobacteria; order Caulobacterales; family Maricaulaceae; genus Robiginitomaculum. Next base: position 11,689 of record JALZUP010000280.1, on the reverse strand, counting down.
ATCCAGTACGTGTGGCAGGCGATCTGCAGGCTGTAGATGTTCCAATACATGGAACAGCACCACCTGAGCAGCAGCAAGCAGTCTTAACAGATCAAAGTTGTTCGGTCGGAGAGGGTTGGGGGAAGTCATGAATAATTCAGGCTAATCCAGAAACGCCTGCATCCAAAGCTCTAGTGTCAACAGCTGCCAGATTTGCATCGACCAGTCCTGCTTGCCAGTCCGTTGTTCGCGGACCATACGATTGACTTGCTCAGGGCGAAACAGTCCACGTTTTTCCACTTGCTGTACTGATAGCAAGTCATCCACCATTTCATGCAGATCGTTGTTTAGCCAATGATCAATCGGTGCGAAGAACCCCGCTTTGTTTTGTGTCAGCACCTCCGCGGGTAACCACGGACGCATGGCTTCACGCAGGATATGTTTGGTGGTGTCGCCTTTGATTTTCAGATGCGGCGGAATTTCCTGTGCAACCCATTCGGCAAATCCCCAATCCAGAAACGGCACTCTGACCTCGACCGATGAAGCCATACTCATCTTATCGTTATAAGTTAGGTTTAAACTGTTCATAAACGCTTTGGTATCGACGTACAACATCTGATTAAGAAAGTCAGCGTCGCGTACGTTGTCAAAAAAATCCCTATGTCGCTGTTGAGGATCAGGCTGCCCACACATGGCTTTTGCTTCATCGGTGTACAGTAAATCAATCAGTTGCTCGGACATGTAAACACTGTCGGTAATGAAGCGCTCACGAGGTTCCATCGAACCACTGCGAACCATTTTTTTGGCCAGACGAATGTAGCCCTTCAGTGCGGTGTTGCTCAGTGGGGGTAGTGCGTTGACAGCTGGTTCAATGAGGTGCTTGCGCACTGAAGCTGGAATGCGCTGATAACGCTTAGCCAATTCGTGCGCCTGATACTTTCGATAGCCGCCAAACAACTCATCACCACCGACTCCTGAGAGCAACACGGTAACATCCTGACGTGCGTCGCGATTCACCAGGTAAGCGGTGATGATCGCGGGATCTGCAACTGGTTCGTCCATATGCCACACAAGCTTGGGAAGCAGATCAACCACATTGGGCTCTACCAGTATCTCTGAATGGATACAGCCATAGCTTTTCGCGGTACGTGCCGCCACGCTGGTGTCGTCCAGTCGCACATCGCCTTTGGTGTATTTTTCGGGGAAAGCCACTGTGAAGGTTCGAATGGGTTCTGAGGTATGTTGTTTCATACAAGCCAGAATACTGCTCGAGTCAAGCCCCGCACTCAAGAAAGCACCGAGTGGCACATCACTCACCATCTGGGATTTTACGACCGCACTGAAGCGTTCGCGCACCTCGTGTGTCAGTGCCGTCTCGTCCTTAGTGAATTCATGCTCGGCCTCTGGGCACTGCAGATCCCAATAACGGGTGAGTGTCAACTTGCCAGACTCGTATACACCGTAGTGCCCGGGTGGCATCTTCAACACGCCTTCAAACAAGGTCAGAGGGTCGGGCACCCAAAGGAAGGTTAGGTACTGATGAAGCGCCTCGCGGTCAATCGATTTAGTAAACCCGGGTAGTGGCAGGAACGATTTGATCTCGGAAGAGAATGCAAAACGATCATCTGCCGCGCAGTAGTAGAGCGGCTTGATGCCGAAATGATCACGGGCCAGAAACAGCTGCTGTGTTGTCTCATTCCAGATTGCAATCGCAAACATGCCATTGAGTCGTTGCACACAGGCTGGACCAAACTGTTGATACATGTGTAACACCACTTCGGTGTCACAATTCGAGTGGAAACGATGACCGCTACTCTCTAGGTCCTGACGTAGTTCGCGATAGTTGTAGATTTCCCCGTTAAAGACGATGGTAAGCAGGCCATCGTCGCTGCTCATGGGCATATGCCCAGCATCTGAGATGTCCAGTATGGCCAGACGGCGAGAACCCAGGCCTATGCGTTGCCCTGAGCGGGTGTCACCCAGCCACGTGCCGCTATCATCCGGGCCACGATGATGTTGTGCTGCCACCATCGCATCGAGTACGATATCGGCCTGCCAGTTGATACTTCCGGTTATACCGCACATAGTCAGGACCGTCCGGTCGGGCTGATGGTTTGCTCAATAATTTGCAGCATTTTTTCGGCGGCTGCATCGCGTGAGTAATGCGTCGATGCTTGCAGCCCTGCTTGCCGATAGTGTTCACATCGCTGCGGATTATCAGCCAGTCTGGCAATGCTATCTGCCATTACCTGAGGATTGGCAGGCATCACCACCTCGCCACATTGTGTGGATTTGACAATACCAGTGGCTTCCCCTGCAGGCAGTGCCATGAGCACCGGCACGCCCATTGCCATACTTTCAAATAGCTTGGACGGGATGACAGTCGCAAACAGGGGGGCATCACGTAGCGGTATTAATGAAAGATCACACAGTGCCAGAATAGTCGGCATTAGATGGCGAGGTTGCTGCGGTATCATTCGCACGTTACTCAGCTGTTTACGTTCCACGAGTTGCTCAATGTTTTTACGCTCAGCACCTGCGCCGACAAAAATAAAGGTGATGTCCTTGCGGTGTTGCAGCATTGCGGCAGCGGCAACTACATTGTCCAGATTATGGGCCATACCATGCGTGCCGATGTACCCGACCACAAACTGACCGGCCAACTGAAATTCATCAACTAATTCTGGTGTTTTAACTTGCGTGGTAAACATCTCCTGGTTAACACCGTTCAGCACCACATGAATTTTTTCAATGCTGCGCACTTTGGAAGCGATTTCATCTTTAAATAGGTGGGTGACCACCACAATTGTCTTGGCCTGCTTGTACAGTTGTTTTTCCAGACGTTCCAGAACGCGAATAAGCCGCGACTCGCGCATTGCACCCAGCGCAACGATAGAGGCTGGCCATATATCGCGTATTTCCACGATAAACGGTTTTCGCCGAACGAACGAAACTATCATCCCAGCCAGGCCACAGAAAAATTGGGGTGACGTTGCGATGACAACATCAGGCCTGCGAACAAAAAAGGCTGCAATGGAGCCTGTCATCATGAACGAGACGTAGTCCAGCGTTCGCTTCAGAAATTTTTCGTTGGCGCTCATATAGGTCTTTACGCGCACAACGTTTATCCCGTCCATGGTTTCGGACGAGTGCCAGCGGTTTTTATAACCCTCGTACACTTTTCCGTCAGGAAAATTTGGAGCGCATGTGACCACCGTTACGCGGTGCCCGGCACGAACCCAGCGAGTGGCATGCTCATAGGTGCGGTTGGCTGGAGCGTTACTCTCTGGCGGAAAATTATCGGTCAGAAACAGTATGTGCATATTCACAAGTCAGTGCCAACAAGGCTGAAATTTATAGAAAACGCTTTGCCAGCGACAGCCGTCACCACTATACAATGCGTCGCTTGCTGCATCCCGAATCGGGGGTACCAATAAGCAGGGACCATTTCTGCATCGCCGTTACTGACCGTCCATACCAGTTGCTGGCCAGACAGAATTCTAAGCGTTTGCGGCCCAGTAACTTGTACCTCAGGATGAAGTAGCCATCGAGCAACGACGCTGTGTTGTCGTGAATCTTTATTGTCTGAATGGCTTTCAATGACGTCTGTCACGCACAACGCCTCTTCGCTCACGTGCCATTGTCGTGAGTGGCTAAGTTGCCCGCGCAGAAATCGATAGCCATCGTGCGACGCTTTTAAAAGCGAGTGCGCTGCCTCTTCATGCCAGCTGACATCGTGTGGATAAGCTCGCCTGGCCACGCGGAATCCACCCCACACGTCCGTTGAATTTAGGCCCGCAATCTCTACGGTATTGTGTGCCGCTGTCGAACGCTGCCAATCGCGTAATTCACCCGTCGCATAGGTTGATGTGCCCGCATTCACCAACAGTCGATCCAGCCCAACAGAACACTCGCAGCTCAAAGTGTCAGCATGGGCATGACCTGGTTGATAGCTTGGACCCACCAGCGCGACATCGGCGATTACGGTAAACGGGCCTTTAGTAATCACCGCAAAGCCAGAGGTCTCCAGTAGAGCGCTGTGGGGCTTAAGGTCGAGCGCAGAATTGGCCTCTGCAACATCGAGTTGTGCCGCGTAATTTTCAAGCTGGGTGGGTGTGCGAGCAATATCGAACGCTGCGTCATTGAAAAATGCGATATCTCCATCAGGATGCAGCATTGTTCGCTGCCACCCCAGCATGTGGGCTGCACACTGGGCCCAGCTATCGAGCACCGCGTCTGGGATGGTGTTCGGGGTCGCTTTCGCCAAGTTGATCATGTCCAGCACATCCTCTAGCAGGATGGCGTGATACATCGGACTGAGCTCAAAGTGTGCGCCATCGGGCAGGATCTGCTCGGCCAGTTCACTATTGACAAGACGAATTCCTTTAGCCAGCCAGGCATCGGCCCGCTCGCCGCTAAAGAACAGTCCCGCAAACACCATAGCCTTGGCATTGGCAAACAAGTGATTGGCCAGAATGTGATATTCGAGCCGGCTGGAGAGCCAGGCCGACTGTTGCGCAAGGCTGTTTAACGCCTCTGTAGATAGACCCTCACCAAGCGTGTGCCACTTGATCCAGTTAACTAGGCGCAGCGACGTGGGGTAGGGCTCCCAGGCGTTACCGGCAATTGGTGCGTTGTTCGTTATCCAGTCATTGATGAGCACAGTGGCCTCACACTGTTCATCTTTTGGCACGACCTCCTGCTTGCCTGATAAACGTGTGTTCGCTGTGTTCAGGTAATCAAAGTAGTGTAGGTTGTACAGCCATAATTTCGACGCATCGGGGTCCTCCCATTTAACCCCTGATGGGTAAGCTCTTCGCTCGTTAAGAAAGGTGAACGTGTTTTTTGTTGCACAGCAGGCTGGTTTTTCTATCCACTGGGTAACTGGGTCTCGCTGACGAAGACCGAATTGAGGGACAGTGGGCATTGAACCACGATACAAACGGAACCAGAGTTGAAAAACAATCTGTCGAACACGTAAGTGGCGAATGGTGTGAAATAACCGCTGTGCCGATTGTATGTTTCGGCGCTCTTTCACGCGTGCAGATCGGTGATGCTTAACAGATGATTTACGATGCGTTCGCCAGCCTTACCATCCCATTTGTCGGGAATACCACCGGCCTTCCAGTTGCTCGCTAGCAATCGCGACAGTATTGGCTCTATGGCCTCTGGGTTGGTCCCAGCCAATACGTTGGTGCCTATATCAATCGTCTCAGGGCGCTCCGTGGAATCACGCAAAGTGATGGTAGGAATGCCGAGCACTGTGGTCTCTTCAGTGATACCACCAGAGTCGGTTACAACGCCTTTGGCGCGACTCACGATATAATTGAACTCAAGGTAGCGCAGCGGTGCAACCAGGGCAATATTTGAAAAATTGTTCTGGTGCGGCCCTAACACGGCGGCCGTGCGAGGGTGCACTGGAAACACACAAGTATGCCCTTTGGCCGATGTTGAGAGGGTCTGCAACAAATGCAGCAGCGATTCTACGCTGTCCACATTAGAGGGCCGGTGTAGAGTAAAAACGAGGTATTCACCTTGCATTAATGCTAAGTCGTTCCACAAGGCGGGTTTGACCAGCTGGTCACGAAAGCGCAACAAGGTGTCAATCATTGTATTACCTACAAACAACACATGATCGGCTGCTACGCCGTGGTCGACAAGGGTATTGGATGCCGTGGGTGTTGTTGTGTAAAACCAGTTGCTGATTGAATCGGTGACAACACGATTAATCTCTTCCGGCATGTGCCAGTCGCCAGAGCGAATACCTGCCTCAACATGCGCTACGGCAACACCACATTTACGTGCAGTGATGGCACAGGCCATGGTGGAGGTAACGTCACCCACCACAAGACACAAGTCGGGTTTGGCGTCTTGTATAGCGCGCTCATAGCCAGTCATGATAGCGCCAGCCTGCTCAGCCTGCGTACCTGAACCCACCTGCAGGTTTATATCAGGTTTAGGTATTTGAAGATCCGTAAAAAAGTTGCCAGAGAGCATGGCATCGTAGTGCTGGCCTGTGTGCACTATCCGATAGCTGATGGCTGCACCTTTTGCCTTCTGCGTATCCAGAGCATGAACCAGCGATGCTATTTTTACAAAGTTGGGTCTGGCACCACCGATGATATCAATCAACATATCTTTCTTCGACCTAAAGAGTTTGCTGCTGCCGAATCTGCTCTGCTGCCTCTAGGGTAGCTCGAGAGACTTCCACGATTTCTGCGAACGCTATTGGCGCACCGGTACCTGCCTTTACCCCGTCAACAAATGCACTGACGCAGGCTCGCTGTCCCTTATCTTGCTTGAAGCTGCGTTGTGTTCGAAATTTGGGACCGCCAAAGCGTTTCAAGCTGCGAAAGTTATCCAACTGGAATACCGAATTAGCTACAAAGACTTCAAAGCGCTCTTTTGGAAAGGCCTTGCCGCCATTGGCAAAGTATTGGATAGAACCAACTGACCCATTACCAAATTGCAGATTTACGATGGCCTTGTCTTCGACAATATCGTGGTATTGATTGCTTCCCATGCCCATAGCCTGCACTCGGGTTATGGGCGAGTTTGCCAGGAAACGCATCAGATCGATGTGATGACACGCTTCGCCAATGATGCGGCCACCACCTTTGCTAGCAGACTGAATCCAGGAATCAGCTGGGATAGCACCTGCATTGACAGTAAAATTAAACGTCATCGGCTCACTGTGCTTGTCAAGCTCTTGCTTCAGGCTTTGCACAAGTGGCGAGAAGCGGCGGTTGAAGCCCACCATAATCGGGTTCGCGTACGGTATTTGTTCGGCGTCTACTGCCGTCACAACCGACTCCAGCTCGCCAACGCTTAATGCCAAAGGTTTTTCAACAAACGGTATTTTTCCCGCCTGTAACACTTGTACAACCAATGCTGCGTGCGTGTCGTGTTGTGTGCCAATAACAACCATATTGGCCGTTTTGTTTGACAGCGTTGCCGCCACATCGGTAGACGCATACTTGAAGCCTTGCTTCTCACCATGAATGGCACTACTAACGCCGCCACTGCTCACCAATGTGTCCAGACTAATGCCGGTGCTCTTGAAAGCTGGAATGAGCACTCTAGAGGCGTAGTTACCAGCACCGATGAAGATCGCAGCGTGTGATGAATCTGTTGCCGTGTTTGTCGAGACCTCAGTTGATGCTCGTCCGAGCACTATGGTGTGCTCGAGCGTGTCCATGGGTTGAGAACTTGTGCCATGCAGTTTTTCATCTGCGCTGTATTCCAGCACGATGCCAAGGGCTTGCGCGTTTTCGCTAACTTGCCGGTAGGCTTCGGTTGCTTGCTCAAACGGAAAGACAAGGCTGACCAGAGGTTCGATATCCAGCTTGCCCGTCGTTATAAGCTGAAGCACTGCCTCGAAATTTCGCTTTTGTGTCCAGCGTACAAAGCCGAGGGGGTAGTCGTGCCCCTCTTCCTCGTGAAATGGATCGTACCGGCCCGGCCCGTAGGAGCATGACACCTGAAAAGAGAGCTCTTTTTCGTAAAAATCAGAGCGCCGCAATTCTAGCCCTGTAACACCGACCAGCACAATACGGCCGCGCTGCCGACACACGGTCGCAGCCTGATGTACCGGATCAGAGCTTTTACTGGACGCTGTGATTAAGACCGCATCCGCACCGGTCGGGCCAGTGTGCGCACGTATTTCGCCGATGACATCGGACAGGCCACCGACATTCAAGCCGATAGCTCCAAACGATTCGGCCAGCGCAACCTTTGCATCGTCAAAATCGGTGCCAATGACCTTGCAACCCTGAGCCACCAGCAATTGTACGGTAAGCAGCCCGATCAAGCCCAGTCCCATAACCACCACTGTCTCTCCAAGCGTCGGATTAGCCAACCGGATTCCCTGTAGGCCAATCGCGGCAGCCGGTGTGAAGGCTGCATGCATGAGCGACACATTATCAGGCACTTTGGCCACCAGATTTCTGGATACCGAGACAATGTCAGCGTGATGGCCGTTGGACACTACTCGATCGCCAACAGCGAACTCGCTCTGACCCGGATGCAGTACCACACCAGCCGCGCAGTAGCCGAGTTGGATCGGCTGATCCAGCTTGCTTTTTACGGCGTCCATGGTCGTAAGCACACCATCGGTAGCCGCCTTCTCCAGAACCATCTTGACCTTGTCTGGTTGTTGTTGGGCTTTGGAAAGCAGGTTGGCTTTACCAAAGTCCACCAACATACGTTCGGTACCAATGGAGATAAGAGAGTGGGTATTACTTATCAGTACATTCGGAGAACCAGCTCTGTGTTGAGGTGCAGGGCAATCCTGCAAAACTGTTTCACCGTTTTTTAAGTTTTGCGTAAGTACTTGCATAGATCCATTAAAAAGTCGTATCGCAGTGCTGCGACATAAAAATTCCTGAAATCACAGGCTTCGGGGGGAGGCTGCTTGCTGGTGGAGTTTTCCTGCCAACTGAGTTTGACAGCTCTCAGGTGACCAGATCGAAGTGTCTGCAGGCGTCAGCTTAACCGTGCAATACACATGAATGTTAACGTGGCTGCGTTTCGGATGCCAGTATTTACCGTCGACAAATTACCACGCCGTATATTGTAGACAGGACAATGGACAAGGTAATGCGTTTCAAAAGCCAGTGCATTGCGTGTTTTGGACTAGCGAAATTATTCCGGGCTTGGTGGATCATCGCGAGTTCAGAGCAATTGACAAAGAATAACTCGCTGAGAAAGTGGTGATTGGGATTCGTGGTACGTGGCGCTAAATGCAACTTTCTTAAGTAAATTCACGTACGGAAGAACGTTCGGTTAATGGCGGTTCGCAACTTCGATAAGTGTATGCAAGTTGGTAGTTTTGCACTTGTGAGGCGATAACGAGAAAAGATCGCTATGACAATGTTAAGATAGGCAAATTCGGCCAAAAGAGTGGCGTTGTCGGCAGCGCTATTTACTTCACGAGTGTACACTCCGCAGCGGTGGGTCGGGTTATTTTTTAGTCAAAATATTGTCAGGTGCTGCGTTGTTTGCGTCTTGCAAAAGAAAAATGCCAGTCTTAGTTATATTCCCCGAAAAAACATTGTGCTCTATACCGCTGTATACAACTTTGCTACGCAGTTCACGCCTGTAATGAGAAATCGGCAGGCTCTGCTCGTAAGGTATGCGCGTAAAATATCCGATAGATTACTGACTCTACACAGGTACATTTGCATGAAGTCCAAACCTTTTCTCTGGCCTTTCGCAGCCATATTATTGACGCTGCTCTCAGCTTGCGGAACAACTACAGAGGCGCCGAGTGCAGCAGCTGTTCCCACAACGCCATCTGACTTTACAGAGCCATCAGTGGATGTAGACCCCGACGGATATGTTCTTGGCAGAGGGGATGTTATTGGCATTCAAGTATTTGATGAGCCAGATCTCACTTTAAACGCCACCGTGAGTTCATCCGGTAGTATTAACTACTCGTACTTAGGGGATGTGCAAGTGGGTGGGAAAACGCCCTTGGAGCTGGAACGTCACATTTCTGGACTTTTGGAAAATGGATTTCTGGTAAACCCTTCAGTCAACGTGTCAGTTATTGAGTTCAGACCGTTTTTCATCGGTGGGGAAGTGCGTTCCCCAGGCAGTTACCCCTACCAGCCGGGGCTAACGATGGATAAGGCAATAGCGTTAGCTGGCGGGCTGACTGACAGAGCCTCCACCCGCCGTATGTTTTTAGTTAAGTCGGGCGGAGATGCCTCCGACCCCGATAAAGTTAACCTTGGGTCAACAGTGGCTCCGGGTGACACAATTTCGATTAGGGAAGGATTTTTCTGATGGCGCAAGCAACTCACGATCAAATGCAGTACAGCGATGATGACGAAGGTGGCTCATCTTCGTTCGGTGATCAGCTAGATCTGCAGCACTATCTGCGGATACTGCGAAAACACAAATGGTCTATCGCGTTCTTTACTGCAGTGGTAACCGTGCTCGCAGGCTATTACGCGTACACAGCTACTCCCGTCTATCGCGCCACTGCCACCATGGTATTGATAAGCGACGACCGCGGTCCCGTTGGTTTTGAAGAATTCGTCGGCCTGGATACCTCTTCTCAGGATTACTTCCAAACGCAAGTCGAGATACTGAAGGGGCCCTCGCTGTCCAGACGCGTCATCGATGTTTTGGATCTGTGGGAGAACCCTGAGCTTTCTGGTGTGTCCGCTGCCGAAACTTCTGGGAACGGTGTTGATTCAGCTACAGGGCTGGTTGGGATACTAGCTTCTGCCAAATCTGCCATAGGGCTTGGCAGCAGTTCCGATGCTGCGGCTGGGGTGGGCGAGTCTGCTGACGACCAAACCTCCAGTAATGCAACTGGTAATGCCGATGCAACTGGCGCTCAACTACCTCAAAGCTCCGGTGACACAGGCGCAGAATCGTTTAACCGCGCAAATTTGTTGAACAATGCCCCTGAACTGTCCAGCGAGAGAAAGCAGATAGTCCAACGTTTCGCCTCACGAGTTAGCATCACGCCTGTACGCAAAACTGAGCTGATCCAGATATCGTTCGAGTCAGAAGACCCAGCTCTCGCAGCACTCATCGCAAACACTATCGGTGAAGAATATATCATCCGTGGCGTAGAGGACAAGCTGCGCGAAAGCGCTCAGGTAGCTACTCAACTCAACGAACGGCTAACAGACCTCAAGCTCGTACTTGACGACTCTGAAGACAAGCTAGTGAGCTTCAAATTGGAGAACGGCCTCGTTGACGTAGGCGGCAGCGTTGGTCGTTTGAATGAGCAAGAACTTCTTTTGGTAACTGCAGAACTGGCGCAAGCACGAAGTGATTTGTCTGCCCAGTCAAACCTGTCTCGAGAGGTGCAAAACCTTGCGGGCCAGCCTGAGCTTCTTGAATCAATCCCTGCAATCCAGGCAGACCCGCTTGTGCAACGGACCAAAATCGATCAAGGTCAAGCACAGAGAAATCTTGATGAGCTACGTAACCGGTATGGTGCTCGTCATCCTAGGGTTGTTGATGCCACTTCGCAGCTACAAACACTCAACACTACGCTCCAAGGGCACATCGCTAGAGTAGTGGGTTCGATACAAAATGATTTTCAATTAGCCCAGCAACGCGTCGTTTCAATGGAAGCGGAATTAAATTCTGGAAAGCAAGAAATTCAGAGCTTAGGTTCCAAGGCGTTCGAGCTTATTGAACTTGAACGCGAAGTGCAAACGAACAGAGACATACACGATACCTACTTCAATCAGATCGCACAGTCGAAGTCAGTGGACGGCTTGAGTTCGGTCAATGCCCGTGTGTCAGAACCTGCGTTCTCTCCAGTTCAGCCATTCAAACCGAAAAAGCAGCTGATCATAGCTTTAGCAGCGCTTTCATCGTTGATCTTGTCAATGCTCATGGCATTTCTCTATGAGCAAATGGATGACACAGTGCGAAGCACCGGCGATATTGAAGATAAAGTAGGTGTTCGTCTCTTGGGAATCTTGCCTTTGGTCAAAGGTGGTTTGTTCTCGCGTGGCAGGGAACTCCCACTGAATCCGCTGGAAATTCCAGACAAGAACGGCCGCTTTAATGAATCTATAAATACTGTTCGCACGGCTGTCTGCATGGGCGATGGCACAAACGGACGTAAGATCATTACAGTGACATCTTCGGTTCCAGGCGAAGGTAAATCCACGACGTCCATTAACTTGGCGTACTCTCTTTCTCAAATGGAGCGCGTACTGCTGATCGATTGCGA
>JALZUP010000279.1 GCA_023301505.1 Robiginitomaculum sp. | reverse complement strand
TATGTGGGTCAACGAAGAAAAAGAAGCGAAGCCGGAGCCGTTGAAAATTGTTAAGGCTTTGGCTTTGAAAGAGCTTAGTAAATCCGATTTTTCAAGATGCATTAAAAAGGTATCAGCATGACCAACGCAGCACAGCAATTAATAACCGAAATCGAAACCAATGCCTTAAAAGAAAAGGAAAAATACGACGCCATGACCAAGCTACAAAAGGCCCAAGAGATTCACCGTATAGCATTTAAAGCAAAAGCTAGAGACGATATCAGGCTTGACGTTATGGACATGGCTTACATGTTGATAGAAGACATCAAGCGGGAGCAGGGTCTATGAAGCAATATCACGATCTACTGCAACACGTCCTCGACAACGGCGTACAAAAAACAGACAGAACAGGAACCGGCGCTCTTTCAGTGTTCGGCCACCAAATGCGATTTGATCTTGCCGAAGGGTTTCCTTTGGTCACGACAAAGAAGATGTTTGTCAAGGGCATAATTCATGAGTTGTTGTGGTTCTTGTCTGGTGACACTAATACGAAATACTTGACGGACAATGGCGTTCACATCTGGGATGCGTGGGCCGATGCCAATGGCGAGCTTGGGCCTGTGTATGGGGATCAGTGGCGAAGCTGGGAAGGAATGAACGACAGAGGTTTTAACGTGTATGTTGACCAGATAGCTAACGTTATTGAATCCATCAAGACTAATCCAGATTCGCGCAGGCATATCGTAAGTGCATGGAATGTAGGAATGGTGGACGACATGGCTCTGCCTCCCTGCCACCTTTTATTTCAGTTCTACGTATCTAACGGTAAATTGTCTTGCCAGCTATACCAACGCAGTGCTGATTTGTTCTTGGGCGTACCATTCAACATTGCTAGCTACGCACTGCTAACAATGATGACTGCTCAAGTTTGCGGCTTGAGGCTAGGTGAGTTCGTGCATACTATTGGTGATGCGCACATTTACAACAATCACATTGAGCAGGTTAAAACCCAGCTAGACAGGCAGCCTTTCCAGTTGCCGTATATGGATATAAATCCACTGAAAACCAACATTGATGATTTTGTATTTTCTGATTTCAACTTGGTCGGGTACAACCACCGCTCAGCGATCAAAGGCGATATTTCAGTATGAGCGACCCAGTAAACCCAAGCCACTACAAAGCTCATCCTTCAGGTGTTGAAGCAATCCAAATAACCGAGCACTTTAATTTCTCGCTAGGCAATTGCATAAAATATATATGGCGTGCATCGCTAAAGCACAGCAACCCCCTTGAAGATTTGAGAAAAGCGCAGTGGTATTTAAACAGAGAGATTGAGCGAGTTGAAAAAAATGGAGAGTAAAAATGTCAGAGCAAAAACCAAGATCAATGCTGCCAATGCTAGTAATGATAATAACTTTCTGGTCACTCGTAGCTTTAATGTATTGGGTAGCTTGAGGCTATGGATCGTCGGCACCGCAATAACCGCTGTAGTGATGCTGATGCTATTCATAGGCTGGGCGTTCCCAAGTGAGGGTGATCGTGAACGGGGTGATTCATGAGCGGTCAAGTCACAGAGCTATCGCTATTTACAGGCGGCGGCGGCGGTGTTTGGGCTAGTAGGGTGTTAGATGCTTATGAGATTACACCCGCATCCAGGGCAGACATGAAGGCTCATGCGCGCTTTGTTGTGAGCCCTAGAATGCTCACTTCTTTCAACTTTTGCCAGGTTTTCTATCAAGTTATTGGACCTGTCACCATCTTTGTGGTGGATTTGAAATCCTTGTTCTATCTCCCCAAAGTGATGCGCCCACACATCTCTATGCATAAGCTCCCTAGATCCATCTGTTCTAGCCCAATAACCAGAAGGTTTCATGGTGTATTTATTTCCTTGAAAAATTCTTTTTTCAAGCGGGGGTTTTTTGCGCATCTTAAGCCCGCGACGATTGAAAGCGCACCACACAGACTGTCTCTTCCTTCCTGTTCTGTCCGCTATCTGAGAAAGAGACATTCCATCTACGTACATAGCGTAAAGCTCATTTACTATCTTGTCGTTACGTTTTCTTCCCATGAAAATATACCGTATATTAAAACAGTATTTTACCACTGTACGCCTGACATGGGCAAGGGTGAAAAGCACTGCGCTGGTGTAACAATATGACTGCTTACTACAACGAATTCGATCCAAGCGCGGCCGCATGGCTTCGACAACTAATAACAGACGGACTAATAGCTCCAGGTGACGTTGATGACCGATCAATTGCAGATGTCCTTCCCATCGACCTTGATGGATACACACAGTGCCACTTCTTTGCTGGAGTTGGAGTCTGGTCATACGCGCTCAGAAATGCCGGATGGCCAGACGATAGACCTATCTGGACAGGATCATGCCCATGTCAGCCTTTCAGCTCAGCAGGGCAGCGCAAAGGATCGAGCGACGAGCGGCACTTGTGGCCGCACATGCTTAGACTTATCGAAAAATGCAGGCCTGAAATCGTGGTTGGAGAGCAAGTCGGAAGCTCTGACGTTATCGGAAAAGTTAAGCCAGCTCATGCAGGAGAAAACAGCAAGGACTGGATCGACATTGTACAAGCTGACCTGGAAGCAGCACACTACGAGTGCGGGTCGGTTGTTGGCACGTCAGCAGGCGTCGGGTCGCCAAATATCAGGATGCGAGCTTGGTGGATGGCCCACGCCAGCAGCAAGGGATTATCGGGACACGGGAGACCTGGGGAAAAGCCGATTTCGCAAGGACGGTTCAGAGCGCAAGGACACCGTGCCGAGACAAGCATGGTTGGCGGGATGGGGCACCCCAGCAAGGAACGACGACAACAACAGCAGATGCAGTCAGTTAGCAATGGAGAGAGAATGGCACCGGAAGGGCGCGAGCAGGTCGAGTCTTCCGAAACAAGCTGCAATGCTATCAGGCTGGCCGACAGCAACGGCAACGGATTCTATAAAAGGCGGGAATGTAGCGCTACGCCCAGGGATGATGGGCTTGCCGGAGACAGTGAGTCTATCAAGCCCGATCCGTGTAACGGCTTCTGGTCAGATCCTGACTGGCTCTGGTGCCAAGATGAAAAGTGGCGGCCAATTGAATCCGGCGTTGAGCCGTTGGTTGATGGGCCTGCCGAAAGAGTGGTGCGAGGCAGCAATCAAGGCGCACCGATCAATGCCAACAAGACAAACGAAGCGCGAGCGATGAGGCTTAAAGGGTATGGAAACGCAATCAATGCAGAGGCCGCTAAAGTTTTTATTAAGTGTGCAATGGAGGTTGTTCTATGAATCAGCGAGTCACAGCCACAGCTTTCCAGGTGTTAAGCCATTGATTAGAAAATTCAACATAGAACGTAAGCGACTAGATGTTTTTAATTACGCCAGGTGCAAGTCATGAGCTTCTGGATATCTTCAGCACTAGTAAATCTAATCGCATTCATGCTGCTAAGCATCCGCGAAAGGCAACTTTTCTACAGCGGCAATGAGTCGCAGAAATGG
>JALZUP010000278.1 GCA_023301505.1 Robiginitomaculum sp. | reverse complement strand
AAATGTCTGTGGGACAAAAATATTTGACATCAACTACGACGAGCTTGTTACAAATTCTGCAAAAGTCACGCGGAGCCTGATTGCGGCCTGCAATCTACCATTTGAAGAGGCCTGCCTCTCACCCCATAAAACGAAGCGCGTTGTCTCAACGCTTAGCGCCGCGCAAGTTCGCGAAACCATTCATAATAAGTCCGTGGGTAGCGCAGAGAATTATAAAGAACATTTAACGGCATTACAGCGGATACTCTCAGCAGATTAAACCAAAGACGCCGCATTGTTCCTAAAACATACGACTCTTATATTATGCACTCATGCGTAAAGGTCTGCGCATTATATTCTTAAAATTGACATAAAAAAAGCCCCAGCCAAAGGCTGGGGCTCCTATTAGAATGTCGTCAGTCTTAGAAGCGAACGCTCGCGCTACTGAAGAATGTACGGCCAAACACGTCATATGTAGATGGGAACGTGTTAGCTTGCGCATCGTTGTCACCAATGACTGGTGGGCCTTCATTCAGTGCATTGTTCATGCCGAATGTAATGCTGAGGTTTTCACCGAAGTCTTTAGATACAGAAGCATCAAAGTAATGTGTTGTTCCAATGGAATCAACGAACTGAGGTGTTACTGGATCATCAAGATCACCACCATCGGTAACACTACCTAATAGCTGCCAAACGATTTGAGTATTCCAATCGCCAGTTGCCCAGTTAGCTGTTGCACGGTGACGGTAAGTTGGATCCGGCTCACCACAGTTGTTACCAAAGCGGCCAGCACAATCAAACACTGTATCGCCTTCGAAAGCCTGGAAGGTATTTTCGAATGTTACAGTACCGTTATAGCCAAAGGAGAAATCACCAATTGAACCCGCATCGTAAGTATATTGCGCCGCAAGGTCGATACCTTGTAGCGATGTACCCGCAACGTTAGCTGACTGGTTAGATACGAAATCAATTGAACCATCTGGACGGCGATTTACGACGTCACAGAACTGTGATCCAGCACCACCTAGTTCAGCGTCCGTCAAACAAACATTAAGAATGTTATCTGTTCCGCCGCCAAAGGCTGCAATAGCATTGTCAATTGTGATATCAAAGTAATCAACACTTAGAGTTAAACCTTCGATGAAGTCAGGCGTGATAACAGCACCAAATGTGATCGTCTCAGCTTCTTCAACTTGAAGGTTTGGATTACCACCAGCAAGTGAACGAATTTGTCCAGAAGCTGGGTCAATCGCCGCAGTACCGATCACGTTAGCAGGAACACCTGTTGCAATACAAGCCGCTCTGGTTTCAGCTGTAATACCTGTTTCTGGAGCACCAGAAGCTGAACATGGGTCATCTGCGCCAGGGAAGTTTTCACCAACTGGAGCAAAAAGTTCACCAATGTTTGGAGCGCGAACAGCTGTATTGAAGTTACCACGGAAACGAAGTTGGTCAGTAACTGCCCACTCACCACCGATTTTATAGTTATACTCTGTTCCAACAGTAGAGAAGTCAGAAACACGACCAGCAGCTTCAAGCGTTACGCGCTCAGCAAATGGTAGTCCGCTTAAAAGAGGCGCAGAAATTTCGCCATAAGCAGAGTAGATATCATAGTCACCTTCAAGAGCAGGGGCTCCGTTAAAGCCAGCGATTGTGCTAGCAGCAACGTCTTGTGATGGGCGGAATACGAAACGATTTTCGATATATTCACCACCAAGAGCAAGGCCGATTGCCTCATCTGTAAACTTCAGATTACCAAGAGTACCCGTAAAGTTAGCCTGAGCAACACGTTGAATAGTTTCATCAGTTGTTGAGGCCGCTGTTCTTAAGAAGTCAGCCGCTTCTGCTGAGATGTTACCTTCACCAAAGATGTTCAAAGGCGCACAAGATTCTGTTGAACCATTAGCACTAGAATCTGAGCAAGTTGGGTTACCAGCTGCATCAAGTACAACATTACCACCTTCAGTAGTAAGTTCTAGAGCTTGCTCAAAACGGCCACGGTTTACGTTACCACTTTGGAACGTAGAAGACTGTGTACGGCCCTCAGAATATGAAACATCATAGCTCCAATCTTTGTACAAATCACCTTTAACACCCAAAACAAGTTGGAATGTATTACGTGAATCAGAGTTGAAACGCGGTCCAACTTCAGTAAGGCGACGACGCAGAAGACCAGTAGCTGAGTCAGCAATGCCATCACCATCTGTATCAATTAGAGGCGCAACATCAAGAAATCCGTCACCATCACTATCAAACACACAGTTTGTACAAAGGTTTTGTAGTGAGAAACCTTCATCGCCAGCACTAAGGGCTGGGTTTGGTGTTGGGTTAAAGCCTGCGTCTGGATCAGCAAACGTTCTCGCGACACGGTCACCAATACCAATTTGGTTAATATTGTTGCCTGAAATTGCAGCTTGTGCAGCCGCGTCAATAAACGGGTTATTATCTAGTGAGAAAGTTGTTCCTTGAAAAATCGGCGTAGGTGCCAATTGTGAAGCCACTGTGTTATTAGCAAAACGGCCTTCAACATAGACTTTAGCATGATTGTTGATCTCATAATCTGCAGATGCAGCAATTGTGAAACGCTCTTGCGGAAGCTGAAGGAAGTTAACTGGTGCATAATTATAAAAATCATTAACATCGCCGCTTGTGATAAAGTCGCGAGCAGAACCATCAGTCCCAAAGATAAGACCTGTACTATTAGCGAAAGCGCCGGGGAATGAAGTTAGACTTCCTTCTGGACAAGGAATTAAAGCTCCATCTTCATCGACAGCACCACTCAACTGAGTCGCACATGTAGATGTATCCAAGAAACCACCATTAAAGATGCCAGTTCCAGGAACGCCAGAAGACCCACCAGGTTCAAGACCTGTGTTATCTGAATTATCAAACAAAGCTACGTTAGAGAAGCTGCGGTCGCCCTGTGTCAACTCAGAACGGTCAGTATAACCAAGGCTGATTGTTGCGTTACCACGGCCATCAGCTGTGTTTGCGCCCATTGTAACAGAAAAATCTAATGTTTCAGCATCACCTTCTTCAGAGATTGAGTAGCCAGCATTTGCTTCAACGCCTTCGAAATCATCTTTTAGGATAAAGTTAACAACACCAGCAACTGCATCAGAACCATAAACCGCGCCAGCGCCGCCTGTTAGAACTTCAACGTTTTCGATAAGTGACGCAGGAATTGTGTTGATATCAACAACGCCGCCTGGACCATTTGGTTGAGCACGACGGCCATTAACAAGTACCAGTGTACGGTTAGCGCCAAGACCACGAAGATCGACAGTCGCTGTACCATTACCAGGGTTATTTGATGTTCCGTCTAAACCAGCAACAGTCTGCGGTAGTGTGTTTAAAAGGTTCTCTGTGTTAATAGAGCCTGTCCGTGTAAACTGAACGGCATTAACAGTTGCAATAGGTGAGTTAGATACAAAATCTTTTTTTGCGATACGTGAACCCGTAACGATGATTTCATCACCAGTATCTTGAGCCTGAGCAGGCGCTGCAAAAGCGCCAATTGTTGCTGCTGACAATAATGTTGTCATAAGCATTTGTTTTTTTGTTAGTCTATTCATTAAAAATCCCCTTCGAACTGAATTTTTTAGCAAGCCACCATGGCCACGTGTCCCACGA
>JALZUP010000277.1 GCA_023301505.1 Robiginitomaculum sp. | reverse complement strand
AAAATACACGTTAACGGTCGCGTCCAAAGTGGCCCGTTTTTACTAGCCAAGTCTGCGATTATCACAGGCACGGCAATTTTAAATCGCGGTGCAGACCGTGGCACACAAGTGAGGATCGCAGCGATGGAAGACCAAGGAACACAAGTTATCGAAGCCGGTGAAGTTAAAGCTGGAAGCGTTGAAGCCTTGGCGGCTGAAAACGGTTTTGACTTCTCAAAGCTTGACGACAAGCAAAAGAAGATGTTCAACGGCATGATGAAGGCGAAAGAGGTGAAGGCCAACGTTAAAGCCGACCTCGACGAAAAGAAGCCGGCCGGAATGAAGGCTGAGGAAGACTTCCGCGAGACGCTGGCTGCTACCGCCGAGCGAGCTGCGGACATTCACACAATCTGTGCCCAGGCTGATCGCCCGAAGATCGAAGTCGACGGCGTGATGGTAGACCTAGAAGCTCACGCACTCCGAAAAAACCTAAGCGTCAAAGAAGTCTCGCTTGAGGCCAAGTTGTACGACGTCGACCAGCGTGGCGGAGGCAGTGGACAATCATTTAACATTCATGCAGGTGGTGGGATGGAATCAAAGATGCACCAAGAGACGCTTTGCGCGGCAATCGCTCAGCAGCGTTTCGGAGTCAGCGAAGGCGAAGCGAAGAACCATTACAGTGCCGAGGCGATGGACCGTGCGACTGACAGCAAGTTCCAAGGCGCGACATTACACACTGTCATGGATTCAATCTGTGCGGCTGCTGGATCGCCTTATCAGGGCGCTCGCAGCTCAATGGCGTTCTGGAACCACACCGTTGAAGCTCAGCATCGTTTGGAGGCTTCGGGTACTTCGACTCTGTCGATCAAAAACCTATTCAGCAACGTCCTGAATAAAGCCCAGTTGGATTCGTTCAACTTCGTTCCCGGCATGTGGCGTGAAATCGCCTACGTGGATTCCACGAAGGACTTCAAGCCAATCAGCCGCATTCGCTTGACTGCCCAAGGCGGTTACCAGAAGGTTGCAAAAGACGGCGAAATCAAGCACGTCACGTTGTCAGACACCGAACGTGGCAACCAGCTCGAAACGCACGGTGCGATGATGAGCCTAACCCGTCAGGACATTATCAACGATGACTTGTCAGCGTTGAAAAACGTTGCCATGCACCTCGGCATGATGGCTGCACAGCGAATCGAGGAACTTGTCTGGTGTACCCTTCTGGGTAACGTCGGCAATTTCTTCTCGCTTGACAATAAGAACTTGGCACAGATTGATCTTGGTCTCGACGGTTTGTCCCGAGTTCGCGACCAGTTCGTCAACCGAGTTGACAGCAACAACAAGCCAATCATGGTTGGACCTACGATGTTGCTTCACGGTGTGTCACTTACTGACCAAGCGAACGACTTGTACACCAAGTCTGAGTTTGCAATCAGCGACACCACCGGTAACAACGGTTTGCGAACGTCAACGAAGAACAACCACAACGGCAAATACAAGCCGGTCATGTCTCAATACTTGAGCAACACCGACATTCGTGACGCCAACGGTGATGCGATCAAGAATCAAGACGACAACTTGTGGTTCTTGATGGCTCAGTCGACGCCAATGCTTCACGCTCTTTCGATCGTGTTCCTGAACGGCAACCAGACGCCAACCACTTCGACCTCTGACATGGAGTTCAACAAGCTGGGCGTTCAATACCGTTCTTACCATGACTTCGGTGTCGCTTACGGCGATCCTGAGGCTGTCGTAATGTCAACAGGCGCACCGGCTACACCGTAAGCCTGAAACCAACCTTGGCCCCGGCATCCGCTGGGGCCTTCTTTGAATCTCAAAACATAAAGGGAAAATCCAATGATTAAGTTGGTAGACGGAAACCACCAAAAGAAAATCGACTTCACCCCAACGGTTGACACTGTAGCGGGTTCCGCTGTGTTGCTTGGTGACACGGTCACGATCACGAGCGTCGACATCCCGGCGGGCGTCTGCGGCGCGGTCAACTGGCCAAACGCCGGTGCCCAATACTCGATCCCCAATGCTGACGGCGTTGCTTATGCACTGGGCGATCCGATCTTTGTTGACGCAAACAACGAAGGCGTTCCCGCTGGTGGGCTTGGCCGCATTGGATTTGTGTCTGAGGCGGCATTGGCAACAGATACTGAAGTGCGTTTTGTTCACGAGCGGTAATTATGACCAAACCCAAACCACTAGCGTGGCAGAAGCTGGCTATTAACCACCAGTCGATCGGCAAGCAGATTTGCGAGCTACGTGATCAATCGGTGGAACTTGGCGATAAGTCAGGGCAATTCGAAGCAGCCTTAGAGAAGGCGTTCGACGTCCTGATTGACAAGCCCAAGGCAAAGCCAGTAGCCAAGCCAGAGCAAAAGGCGAAAGCCGAAAAGCCAAAGAAGGAAGCGAAGTAAATGTTAGGCAATATCCACAAACTCGGCATGGCGTTAACCAATTCCATGCGACCGGAAATTGCCAGGCATGACATTGCTTTCTTGATCGTTGAAAGCGGCGAGCTACCACGGGAGACGGAAGTCATCCAAGCAAGCTCGCCGCCGATCGGTCACGAGTTGATCACTGAGATTGGGATTGATTTATCGATTCACCACCGGGTGTTCTACATCCAACGTGAGCTGCTCGATTCGATCGGTTTTGACCTCCCAAAGATCGGGCAGAGGGTTATCGACAAGTCGGACAATTCACGATGGCGGATACTTCCGCAAGATGAAGAATACGGCTGGCGATATCACGGCCAAGACCGAACCGCAATACAGATTTTAACCGAACAGGACTGTTGAGATGGCAGAAGAAATTAAACAGCCGGTGCTGCGTCCGCAGTTCAAACTGTCTCGCGACGAGATCGCCAATGCGGTCGAGGGCATGACCGGCCAGAAGCCAAAGGATGGCTTTCACTCGGTGACCTTGACGATGGGCATGGACGGCAACAGCGGCAACCTGACTTGGGTTGACGCCGCCAACTTAATCCCGTCGCTCGCGCCGCCACCAAAGAAGATTCCACCAGCGAAAAAGGCAAATGGGAACACTCCTAAAAACGGCTGATGCAATCTCGTGCCTAATCAATAGGGCAGTTGCCGAGATGGATGAAACGTGGCTGCGTCGCGAGCCCTTTGCGGTCGTTGCGGTAGCCCCGTTCATCAATCGGATCAAGGCGCGGGAGTTGCGGTGCTACGTCGAACCGGTCGCGAGAACGGTAAACAGTGGCGAAACCCAAGATGCCTGCTCGGGTGAGTGGCTGAACGGGATCGGCATCGTTTTCTGCCAGCGACTTGACGACGAAGGAAACAATGGCGAGCAGCCGGGAGAAATCGAAGAGATTCGCAGGCTGTTTAATTTTGTCGAAAAAATGGGGGAGCGATTCCTTGAAGACTGGAACCGAATCGACATCGGTGGCGAGTTTGCAAGGATCGAAAAAGAAGAAACAGACCAAGAGATTGTTAACCGGGAGTGGATTCGAGAGCATCGGGTTTTTTACTCACAACTGAACGTGGTTTATGGCTAAGGACTTTTTCGGGCTCAATTCAAAACTTGCGTTCGAGAACTTCTTTGACCGTAAAAAAGTCGTTGACGCGATGGACCGCAAAACCGCCTCGGCGATGAAGTTCATCGGAGGAACCACGCGGAAGATTGCCAAAAACTCGATTAAGAAATCAACCGGGACGACACTACACAGCCCACCGGGCAAACCAGCAAGAACACAAACAGGAGTCCTGAAGAAAACAATCTTCTTTGAGTACGAACCACGAAGCCGATCGATGATCTGCGGCCCTAAAAAGCTACCTAAGAAATCGAAGGTTCGGCCGGCAGGCGGTAAGACCACTGTCCAGTTACTTGAAGAAGGTGGAATCGGACGGCCAACAGAACCAATTTACAAGCGAGTCAGGACAAGGGCATCGAGGGGCAGGAGGAAGGGGCGAACCGGTAAAAAGTTCGTCTTCGTTCGACTGCCAAGCGAACCGTTCAAGTACCGGCCTCGCCCGACGATGAAGCTCGCCCAAAAGAAATCATTCACTAGCCAGAAACTCCGAAAGGCCTTCGGGGTAATCGGATTTAACACGAGGTAACCATGACAACCCCAATCAACAATCCTGACATCCGCGGCGAAGGCAAACGTGTCTACTACCAGTCTGGTGAGTACGACACGACGCAGTCCGATGCGGCTATCCTTGGCGATGCTGGATGGATTCAGCTTTGCCAAGTTGAGGTAAACGAAACCAACAGCCGCGAGCTTGAGCAGAC
>JALZUP010000276.1 GCA_023301505.1 Robiginitomaculum sp. | reverse complement strand
CAGTATGCACGGGCTTCATTAAAACGTCGGATAGCCAATTTAATGGCGATTGAGAAGCTGTCATCGATCAGTGAATTGCAAAGCCGTGTACTGCATGACCGGCAGGTGATGGAACGTTTCATACTAAATCTGTCCATTAATGTTACTGCCATGTTCCGCGATCCAGGTATGTATAATTGCTTCCGGGAGAAGGTAGTACCTTTGTTGCATACTTACCCGTCAGTTCGGATTTGGCATGCAGGATGTTCATCAGGTGAGGAGGCTTATTCGATGAGTATCCTTTTGGAGGAAGAGGGGTTTTCCAGCAGAAGCAAAATATACGCGACTGACTTTAATGAGGCTATTATAAAAAAAGCACAGGCTGGCTTTATACCGATGAGTGAAATGCGATCGTACACTGAAAACTATCAAAAAGCGGGCGGAAAGAAAGCTTTCTCTGAATACTATACTGCTAAGTATGAAAATGCCGTGGTATCCCCACGACTACGTGAGCCGATAATTTTCTCGCGACACAATCTGGCGATTGATACTTCCTTTAATGAGTTTAACGTGGTTTTTTGTCGTAACGTGATGATCTATTTTAATGAAGATCTGCAGAATCGTGTTTTACAACTGTTGCACAACAGTTTGTGCCGTTTTGGTATCTTGGTGTTAGGTTCTAAGGAAAGTTTGCACTTTTCACCGCTGGAGAAATATTACAAGGTGATCGATGGGCAATACAAAATCTACCAGAAAATTGATTAGCTAGTGAGTGTTCAAATGATAGCGATAGGAACCAGTTTGGGAGGCATTGATACCCTTACGGAACTCTTTTCCTATTTACCCGTTGGGTTTCCTGTGCCAATTGCAGTGGTGATTCATCGTGGAACGACAGAATTTGACTACTTAATAGATGTGTTACAAAAAAGTACCCGCATAGCAATTGTAGAGGCTCATGATAAGCTATCGATTTCCCCAGATGAGATCGTTATTGCACCAGCTGATTATCATCTTCTGGTCGATAAACACCACTATGCGATATCGATTGATGCGCCAGTGCAATTTGCGCGCCCTTCTATTGATGTTCTTTTCGAGTCAGTTGCGGATCAATACGGGGCTGGTGCGGTAGGAGTCATATTGACGGGTGGGGGCTGCGACGGTGTTTATGGCGCAGGAAAAATTAAAAGTAGGGGCGGGGCCGTGTTGGTGCAACACCCTTCGACCGCGCAGGATCCGGGCCTTCCCCAAGCTGCACTTGATGCGGGCATGGTAGCTGATAACCTTTCAATTGCTCAGATAGCGAGGCGTTTAATTGCTCTAAGCCATGGTGAATATAATATGGAAGACGATTTTAAGTGTGATATTGATAAGCCACTTCGTAGGTCTGAAAAATCATTATGATCTGCCCGTGGAAATATGTCGAACAATAGTACTAATAAAGCTATTTGAATAACTTTTTACCAAACAATCAGTGGGGTTGTATTGTTTAGCCACTTGCAGATGTTCACCTGAGAATAGGGCGCTCAAAAAAATAATTGGCAGTGTGTCATGCAATTGTCTTATGTGGTGCGCTACTTCTATTCCCTCACCATCGGGTAGATTCCAGTCGATCAGTGCAGCTACGTGGCTGTTTGGGGTGAACCTTTCTAGTGCCTCTGAAACTGTATTAACAACGTCTAAAGTGATATCGGTTTCCGGGCTGTACTTACTGAGGCATAGTTTGAATAAATGGACAGTCTCTTCACAGTCCTCCACATAGAGAACATTTGCAGACTTATTCATTTGAAGACCCCTTTTTGATTGTGAAATTGAATGTAGATCCTTCGTCTAGTACCGAGGTTGCCCATATTCTTCCTGAATGTCGCTGTACAACTGATCTGGCAACGGTTAACCCTATGCCGAGACCTGAGTAGTTCTTATTGGTAACGCCACGCTTTAACGCTGTAAATAGTCGATCAGCCATTTTTTCGCGAAACCCGATACCGTTATCTTGAATGCTGAATTGCCAGTGCTGGTCAAGTTCAATTGCTGTAATTACTATTTCAGGTGATGCGTCTGCAGATTGATAATGTAGTGCATTGTGAATCAGATGATAGAAAAGCGAATAAAGTTGTGCATGATCACCGATGATGTCGGGGGTGTTGTTACATGAAATTTTAGCGTTGCAGTTTTTTATAATGTTGGCAAGGGCTGACTGTACTTCTGCTATGAGCTCATCGCTACTAATAGGCACTTCTATATAGTCAGCTGTGGCTGTTTTGGAATACACTTGCAGAGCTTGTAAGGACTCCTTGCCTTTTTTTGTACCCGTTAAAATCATGTCAAAGTGATGTACTAGGTTGCTGTCAAATTGATCAGTATGGTTTTTTAAAATAATATTTGAAAAGCCTTCAATTTGCCGAAATGAACCGATTAAATCGTGGGTTACTGCATAGATAAATTCATGATGTTCAGCCTTCAATTGCGCAAGCTCTGCCTGCAGGGCTTGTAATTTATCAGTGGATTCGGTGGACATCAGCTACGAACTTTCCCGTTGGTATACTGCGCTTGGTAAGCACACGATGTCGACCCAGAAATTCTCGACATGCCGCACGACTTTCATAAACTTGACTGCGCTTACGGGTTTTACAATATAGCAGTTGGCATGAAGGTCGTAGCTTTCCAGAACATCTTTGTCTGCTTGGGAACTGGTTAGCACTATGACCGGGATTCTTCTTATTTGTGAGTTCTCTTTTATTGCTTCTAATACTTCTCTGCCATCTGTGCCTGGCAAATTCAGATCAAGTAGTACAATATCCGGGGTTGCCGCATCTTCATTGCCATTGCGTTTAAATAGATAATCAAGCGCTTCATCACCATCCATTTTAATATGTAGGTTATTTCGAAACTTTGCTTCTTCAAAGGCCTCTTTTGTGAGCTCGATATCGCCTTCGTTATCTTCAATTAGTAATATTTCAGCCAACCTTGGGTTGTCCTCCATTGATGGTCTCCTTGTGGGTTGATGTTGGTTTTTGTAACGTGAAATAGAAAATTGAGCCAGTGCCTGGGGTAGATTCTACCCACAGGGTGCCACCGTGTAGTTCAACCACCTTTTTGCAAATGGATAGTCCCACGCCTGTACCTGCATATTGGTTTCGACGGTGTAGTCGTTGGAACATATCGAATATCTTTGAAAGATGGCGTTGTTCCATGCCAATGCCGTTGTCTTCTATGGAGAATTGCCAAAGTTTTCCAGCATCGGTGACGCCGACATGCACGCGCGGAGCCGTTTCAGCTGTTTGATATTTGACCGCATTGTTTATGAGATTTTGAAAAAGTTGGTATAGTTGCGTTTTATTTCCTTGCAGCATAGGCAAAGCATCATGAGTGATCTTGCCATTGTTACTTTCGAGTGCAGTACCCATTAGTTGCTTTATGTCCTCAATTAGAGCTATGCAATCGACGCTTTCTAATGGTTGGGTGCTGGTGGAAATGCTGGAATAGGCGAGAATGTCACTGATAAGAATTTGCGCTCTTTCGGCACCGTCGGTGATAAAGTGTAGATATTTCTTTCCTTTTTCATCATTGGCGATATCGTCGGCGATGTGTAATTGTAGTTTTTCTGTGAAGCTGCGAATCATCCTTAATGGTTCTTGTAGATCGTGTGAACATACAAAAGCGAAGCGTGCTAGTTCTTCATTAGAGTTTATTAATTTGTTGATTAAAATTTCCTTCTCAGCCTGAGCTAGCTTGTAGTCAGTGATATCTCTCTGAACTGCCCCGTAATGAGTGATTTCGCCGATCTCATTGGTTATTGGTGCTATATGGACATCAACCCAGTAAGACTTAGAGGATTTTTTGTAGTAAATGAAATCGCCTCGAAATGATGCTCCAGTGGTTATTGAGTCTGTGAGTGTCTTGACCAGTGCTTTGTCGGTTTTATCACCGTGAAGAATGTCGGGTGTTTTTCCAATAATCTCGTCGTGATCGTATCCGGTTAAATGCGTAAATGCGGTATTTACGTATACGATTTTCCGCTGTCCAGTAACAGGGTCTGGGTTTCTGGCATCTGTGATCATGAATGAATCGTTAGAATTTGCCACAATTGAGCTCAGCAATCTTAGTTCTGATGTGCGCTGCTTTACCAGTTGCTCAACAATTTCTCGGCGATTTATTAAATGGATAAGCCCACCTGTCACCAAAGCGGTTAGTAGAACCCCGCCAAGTAGCGTTAACCACGATAGCCATCGTCCGGGGTTGTCAGGTGATCTCACAACAGTGCTAATACGCCATGTTTGGCCTGCAATATTTATTGTCTCGTTGAAACTAAAGCCGGACTGTGCTAGGTCATCGCCATATAAGGTTGTCGGGTGAGCGGGCAGTGAGTAGTCCTGAATGTGGGTTGAAAGAAATTCTGAGTTATTGGTCAGCGTACGTTGCAAGAGTTCGTCAAGTTGGAGAACCAATAGGGTAAAACCTTTCACTTTGGCAAAAGGGTCATAACCAATTGGTGCATGAGAAAATAAGTGCTGATAAACCGGATTGAACACCAATAAAGTTGATTGCGGGGTGTGTTCTTGCATAGGAAGAGGACCAGATGTCGCTACTATATTTCCGCTAATACTCGCTTGTTTAAGAGCGGTTAGCTGCCGACCGTCTGATGAAAGGTCAATACCAATGGAGCCGTTGTTGTCTTTCATAGGCTCGGTATAGCGGATTGGGAAATAATGGTCGCGGGCGTCGGCAGATACCAACTTTCCGTTTTGATCCAATTCACTAATTCCATAACCGGTGAGTCCGGCAAGCTTGATATCGGCTTCATGAGTGGTTCGCTCGTTGAACGGTACATTGGGAAGCCACTTTAGCGATTTAATATACGGGTGATCAGCTAGAAAAGGGGTTGCAAACTTCTTAAAAGAGTGTTGGTCAACGACACCGGATGCATCAAAAAACGCGTTGAGGGAATCGAGTACGTGCAGGCTTTTAGCGATTTCTTCGCGAAGGTTTTGTGTCTGTTGTTTACCTTTCGCTAACTGATCACTTTCAATGACCGACTGTTGTCGGTTGCTTATCATTAAAAATGCGGTAACACTAGCAGCTATGCCTATTGTCGCGACCACTAAGGGTATAGCGTAGGTAAGACTGAACGTTTTTTTTGCCGAGCCTGCGTTGTGTTGACTGTTTAGACTTCGGTATCCTAAGACAGTAAATAGTAGAAAAGATATTCCCAACCCTGCCAGCAATACAAGAAAAACGGTATTTCTCAGCGTGCGTTCTTTTTCTAGAATAACTGAATCGTCGGTGATGTAGGTAAAGGTTAGTTTTGGGTGTTTTAACTCTAAGGAGTTTTCACGCGGCATTTTTATATGGCTGCTCTTCGTTTGAATGGTCATGTGATCTTGTGCTAGCTTAAAGGCGACATGACCGTACGACTGTGCTATAAAAATTTGCTGTAGCGTGCCTGTTATCTCAGCACTTAGAATACCTTCGATTAGGTTGTTATAAGTGATAGGAATTGAGAGCTGAAAGTTAAACGTATCGCCTTGTTGGCTTAGTAGTCTGAAATAATACGGAATCACTCCGTCAAGTAATTGCTTGAGCCACACGCTTTGGGGGTTGTACGCGCCGTAGAGTTCATTGGTAGACTGAATTATTACGTTTCCGGCGATGTCCTGTAATAGAAGTCGGCCGCTGCTTCCGTGAATGGAAAAATTCTCGAAAAGATCAATCAGTGTAGAGCTAGAGCCATCAGACAACATTGCAGCGTTGGTGACGCTGGGAAATGCTGCAAGGTCTAGTAGGGTCGATTTTTTGCTATTTACAAATTTGGTAAACAGTTCAGCTTCTAGTTGTAGATTGATTTCAATATCTTTGCTGTGTAGGGATTCGAATATTTCCGTGGTTTTAGGGATAATGACAAGAGCGGTGAGTATGATGGTGATCAAAAAAAACGTAATACCAAATATAGTGGTACTTTGAAAAAAGTTAAGAATTTCCTTGTTGTGTTTACTGGTTATAGTGATCATAGAACTAGTTAGGTGAAATCATTATTTCATTGTTAGCGCCGTACTGTCCCATACAGTAGTTGTCATCGTGTAGTGCCTCGTGACCATTGTAGTTAGTGTGCTTGTTGTACGCAGAAAATGGTTTATGATATGTTTTTACAAGGCCCTGTACCGGAGTCTCTAGATTTTCAAGGGCTAGGCGAATTGCCTGGCGATCTTTTGACATGTCTCCGGTCAGGCCTGTTTGCCTTATTGATTCTATGAGAAGTTTCGTTAAGTCATAGGCGTGTACAAACCCAACAGCTGCTTTGAGATCGTTCGGGTGTTTTATGACTCTGTTAGTGTGTTTTTTTAGCTGTGAAAATACTTTCTTTGACAAAATGCTTTGTTCTTTGTTGGTAAAGGAAAAGCACGTTTGTATAAAATGTAGGTCCAGTGCGTCTCTATCTGTTGCGGTCACTACTTCAGGAAAGCTGCCGCCGGTAATACCCCAGTGGCTGATAATCGGGATACGGCTTTCAGCTGGAAGGTTTGCCATTTCCTGTACGATAATCGCACCTTCAGTGGCATTAGCGACCAGAATCATACAGTCATCTCCGTTTTCAACTATTTCTCGTACTATCTTTCGGGCACCTCGGTTTTTTATATTCCAACTGAATCGAGTGATTGCCGGGCTTGAGATATTATTTTTGTGCAGTACGGCTCCCATGCTCTTCAGGTTTGAATCTCCCCATGGCGTTTCCTCAAGTAGTAAATGCGGGGTACTGCAGCCCTTTTCTTTCAGTGCAAATCCAATAATCACCGGTGCTGCCTGGGTGTCATCAATCGATAACCGAAATATCCAGTTATCTGCAAGTGGATATCGCGTGATAGAGCCACCGGCCGCCCATGGCACCATGGTTAGTGCTTCGTTTTCATTGATGTAGTCTCGATTCCTTATCAGGGGTGGAGAATGGATGCCTGAATAAATAGCCAGTGCATTTGGATCATCTATAAATTTCTGGTAGTTTTGCTTACTGCGAATTACGTTGCCGCGATGGTCAAGGTATTTATAGACAACATCAAAGCCGTTGATGTTGTTTCCGATCTCTGCGAAAGCGACCTCTATCCCTTTTTGAATGGCGTCAGAGGATTCGATATGGTGGGATAAGTCAGCATCTTGATAGATATGTATCGTTCTGTTGCTGGCGATTGTGCTAGTTGAAAATAGCGATATACCTATAATTATATAAGAAATATTCATTTGCTTTAACTTTCGTATTCCCAAGGGCGCCATTTTGTATGTGCGGTTATTTTCCGGTACTAACCGAGTTTGAAGCCTAGTCTAAATGCACCAATAATGTTGTTCATTACCATTGGTTAGAGCTGGCATTGTAAGCATTGTTTATTTGGTATTCCTTCGACATATAGTGCAGCATAAGAGCATTGCTTATTTTCGCAATATTTCTTTTAATGCGATATATAATTACTAGCGTTGTGCTATTACAGTCATGTCGGTTTACTTTTTCTGTGGTTACTCAGTCGTTTTCGAAATACGCTGCTGTGACTAAATTAGTATAAAATAATTCAGTCATTGTTGCACAGATAACTAAGAGTGATATCGAGTATTGCTTTCTGATTGGCCGCCAGTTGTTGTTCATTATGATTTTCGCAATCGGTGTGTGTTTTTTTAGTGGCGATTTCAACACATTTTTATTCTGTCTGCAGTTGTATGCGACTCGGATAGAATTACACGCAATTTGTATTTTTATTGCGCCATTACAATCTCCGATTAGCAAGGCCTTTATGAAGCGTAGTGGGGTATTATTGAGTTCGAATTACAGGATTACCTGTTAATGCCTGATTCGTGTTATTTCTGATCGTTTAACACTGGGCAAGTAAAGTAGATGTCTAATACAAAGAGTCGTAAGCTTATTGCAGTGGACTGTGACGGAACGCTTTTTGGTCACAACGCTTTACCATCACAAATAACATGTAGTGCAGTTCAGCGCCTTGTTGATGCCGGACACCAAATTGTGGCAGCGACCGGGCGCAGCAGGCTGACTGCCTGTGATCGGTTGGTGTCAGTGCCGGGGCTGCGATATGTGATT
>JALZUP010000275.1 GCA_023301505.1 Robiginitomaculum sp. | reverse complement strand
CAGATCCTTTTTTCTTTAATTGGCGATTTAACCCAGATCAAGAAGACGCGATGATCAACAATGAAACCCATGTATCAAGAAAGCCTAATTACCAAGCAAGCGACCAATAATATCTAAGGGCTACTATCAAGAATATGCTGTATAAGCCTTTCCTTCTTAATCACCTCCTTATGCTTTGGTCATGGAGGTAGTGGTCAGAGGGAGTTAAAGCAGGATGGGTTTTCTCTTAAAGGAATAGTTTTTGCGATGAATATCGGCGATCCTTGACTCAATTTATCTTATGGCTTGGACGCGGAAGGTTATAAAAATAACTTTATACGGGGGAGTGAATATTCGGCAAGCACAGGTTGAAAGTTTCACAAGTTATTAATTGACTTTACTTGACGATTTATTATGAATGGTCTATGAAACTCGCGCGTTTTTTATATTTTTTACCCTTGGTTGTTGGTGCTGACATTTATTTGCAACCTTCTGATGTCGACTACACAGACGCGTTATTAGTCGATCATCAAGACGTCTCCGTCACTCAAGAGGGAGATACTGAGTATTCCTCTGCTGACGCAAAGCTTGCCGTTACCAAGATACGTGTTGCAGCAGTGGCAGCCAATGATGCCACATGGATTCCTCTAGGTGACTTCGCCCGTGCCACTATTCATGATTTAAGGGTGAGTACTTACACAGGGCAGCATGCCCATTCTAGTGCAACGCTTAAGTTCGGGTCTGTCTGGAATAGCGACGCTAAAGTTATTAGTTTGAATATTATTAACGGTAGTGGGGAGATTCAATTCTTCCAGTATAAAAAAAATAAAAGTAGTGTGGGTGTTGTAGCTCGTTACAGGAATGCCTCGGGCTCTAGGACTAATGGATTTACAGCAACGCATATAGCAGATGAGTTAGGTAAGTGGGTTGAGCCAGGAGGTGTTGAGCTTGACGCTTTTTATGCACTAGAGGATAAATCCGCTAATTTGATAACGAGTGGAGATTCGTCCTCTGATAATCTATCCGCCAATAATGCTGAGGTAATGGAGTCCTTGTCGGTAGGTGATAATGGAGGCTTTTTCAAAGTGTCAGCAAACGGAACGAGTGGGAGTGTGACAATTGATGGTGAAGAGGTTTTAACAGCAGGGAGCTTCGGAGTAGGTAATATTTCTTCAGGTCGTAATGCTTTTGCGAGTGGAGAGGGGAATTCGGCTTTAGATGATAACTCTTTTGCGGTAGGAGATGGCAACTCGGCCTTAGGATTGAGATCTATTGCAATGGGGCATGATAATACTGTTACCGCAGGCTCTTCTAATGGTGCAGCTTTTGGCTTTAATAATACTGTTAGTTATACGAATGCCTTTGCGGCGGGTCGGCACAACACGGCGTCGGCATGGAACGCAGCGGTCATTGGTAATGGAAATACGTCTAGCGGAACAAACTCCTTCTCCGGGGGGGAGGGTAGCCAAGCGAAATACAAAAACGACTTCGCTTTTGGTCATGAATCAGTAGCCGATTCTGGCTTGACCTTTAATTCAGGAGAGGAAGAGCATAGTGCTTTAGCCTTTGGGTATAAAAACACAGCTACGGCGGCTTCTTCTACCTCTATAGGATATGCTAACAAAGTCTCGGCAAGGGGGAGTACCGCAATCGGTTGGGGAAACACTGTGACTAACGGAGTTTCCGCAGTATTCGGTCACGCCAATACAACGTCAGGATGGGCTTCATTTGTTGCGGGTCGTTACAATGAAGCCGAAGGTTATGCGTCTGTATCTATCGGAGATAGAAATAAGGCTTATGGTGGTCGATCGATGGCTACAGGGGTGCTTACAGAGGCGCATGGCTATGCATCAGTGACCCTGGGCAATAGGAGTAAAGCAGATGGGGCGTCGTCGTTAGCGACGGGTTATTTAACTGAGGCGAAAGGCCATATTTCTGTATCTATGGGTGAAGGAAGTAAAGCATACGGACCTAGATCATTAGCGACAGGGTATTTCACGGAGGCTCATGAACTTGCTTCATTTACTACTGGAGTTTATACCGTGGCCAATAAAAGAGCACAGGTGGTTATCGGTGAATACAATGAGCTTGATGATGAGTCCACTAGTGCAACAGCGCAAACCAACAACCTGTTTGTAGTTGGAAATGGAACCAGTACTGAGCGCTCGAATGCCTTTGTTGTTAAGCGTAATGGTGATGTCATTGTGACGAAGCCTCAGGGCGATATTTCAATGGGAGACTTTAAGTAGTTCGGTTTCTAGTTTATACGCAAAATTTTCTATTTGATTAAATGATCCGCAAGATAAATATTTACGCTAAGCTTTTATTTGCTTTGTTTGGTGTTTTGTATGTGCCTGCAAGAGCTCAATTACAAACTGTAGAATTCAGTGGAAATCCGAGCAACTTAAAGTTTATTACAGATCCAGTAAGTGTTAATTGGGCACGATTTGGAGCAACTGTTGGGGGGTCGTCTACGGGGTATTTATCCTCTAATAAAGATACTTACGATTCGGCAATAGATGGAATTACAGCACTGGGGGGGTATGATATAGCTACATTTACAGAATTTGAACAGCATTACCCACTTAGAAACCTCCCCTATCAGGCAGGAATGAGTGAATTAGAAATTAGGCTAAGTTTTCTAGAAAGTGGGTTTCTTAAAGCTCCTGCTCCACCTTTGAGTTATTATGAATTTTATGATGGATTAGTTTATATGGAGCTAGACTTGGGAAGTGTGCGACCAATTGAAAAAGTAGTTCTTTTCGGCACTTCACAACATATTGAAATTGCAGTTTTAGATGAAAATAGAAATATGGTAACTTCACAAGCTTACCGTTCTTTTAAGGACGAAGCTTTTGTGGAGTATGAGCTATATTCCTCATCGGCAGATAGCTCAGGAAACCTCATACATGTAGAAACTCCCCGCAAAAACGGCTTGGCTTATTATTTGAGTAACCCAGGGAGTCTAGAGCTACTCCGTGGGCGCTATGTACGTGTTTCGAGGCTCTCCGGAAACATAAATACAAAGGATTTAAGTGTGAATTCTATGCAATTAACAGAAATCGAAGTTTGGGGCAGTCAGTACCATAATTCTAGAGGTGATTTTTTGATTGAAAACGATGGAGGAGAATCTTGGTGGCCTACAACAGATGGGCAAACTAATAATGACGACAATAATTTAGGCGTCGTTAATATTGGACAGCTAAAAAATATGGTCTCATCTGCAGAGCAGTACTTTTCTGAATTTGTGGACACCAGTAAATTCAGTTTTAATGGTGATGGGGGGCCTACGCCTCTACCATTGGCTATCGATTCTTGGGATCAAAACTCAAGTAGCAATTTCGCGTTGGTTAATATAGGTCAGCTTAAGAATGCGGCTTATCCGTTTTGGAGTGAAATTGTTAAAAATCCTGGAGTGTATCGTACGCCTTCCTCTATCACGCAAGAAGAGGTGTACCGTATTACCGAAACAGTTACGGAAAATGGTTTCACCCAAGTTATCTTCCGAGGTGTTTTATCAAACCCTGATTTCAGAGCAGGAGATTTCGTGACTTTTGTGGAGGATGGTGAATCACTTGATTATCCTTGGACGGCGCAGACTACTTCTGATGATAGTAATTTCGCTTTAGCAAATATAGGGCAGTTGAAAAATGTTTTCAATTTTAGTCTAGTTCCTGACAAAGATTCGGACGGGGTGTCGGACCAATGGGAAGTAGATCATTTTGGGCATTTGGGCTATTCCAGTATTTCA
The DNA here is from genome assembly GCA_023301505.1 of Robiginitomaculum sp. GTDB lineage: Bacteria > Pseudomonadota > Alphaproteobacteria > Caulobacterales > Maricaulaceae > Robiginitomaculum. The sequence continues at coordinate 108 of JALZUP010000275.1, read as the reverse complement.
GATCCTGATGGAGATGGGCTAACAAATGCGCAAGAACTTGAATCAGGTAGAGATCCAAATAGGGCTGATGATTTGGTCGACTCTGATGATTTGGTCGACTCTGATGAT
>JALZUP010000274.1 GCA_023301505.1 Robiginitomaculum sp. | reverse complement strand
GCAACATACTTATTTGAGTGAGTTAGATGTGCCTATTTATATCATTATTACATTTGCACTAATCTTTGTATATCTGAAGAACCGAAAAATTGCAAAGAATCAATATTTATAATTTGAGAAGGATCAGACTCTATCTGAGGAACGGTATCTATCTTATCTTTTGCTTTTTCTAGCTTGCCATTAATATGTGGTATTCAGTTTGATCTTTGCAAGACCGCAAAAGCTAGTTTACGGGCGGTGAGGGAATTTTAGTTATATCGCCGTTCTATTCTTTTCTATCAATTACTTTTTTGAGATTTTTTTGGACATTAGGATGACCCATCATAGCCTCCATGTAGATTTCAACAGGCTTACTTAGTATTCTTGCAGTTGGTGGATCAACTATGCCCCAGTCTTTTACCTTATAATTCGGCCATGTATCTGATTTAAGAATTTTTTCTATATCATCATTGCTTTTCTTTGTGATTGCACGTATTTTTCTACAAGTAGCTGAATCTAAAGTACATCCAATAAGATCTTCAATTTCATTATCTTTAATATAATAAGGTAAATCTATATCTATAAATGTGAAATCTTCAGTATGATTTTCAGTCAAGTTCGATTTTATATAATTCGGCATTCTGTCTAAATTTGAAATACCTTTAATAATGGAACTTAATTCAGAATCATTTGCGCTCTTCTTGGAACAATTATCATATAATAAATCATAATTGATAAGGTCACTCTTTGATAGCAAGGATTGAAAATAATTTAATTTACTATTTCTTACCGAAACCAATCTTAGTTTCTTTTTGACTACTGGTTCTTGGTCTTTGTAATTAGCTTTTTCTAGGTCAACCAAAGCATTTCTAAATGAAATTAAACTCATTATTCCTGAATTCTCAAAGTAGCCTCCATCGACAAAATTTCCTTTAGTTGGTACCTTTGCTGCTGGACTTATGATTGGAAATCTATTACACGTAGATAGCGATTCAAAATAATTTAGGGTTTTGGACTGTCCATCAATATTTATGTCTAACAAATTGGAAGCACCAGGGAACATTGCATCGTTAGATATTGCACTTACAACCCCGTACTTATCAGATGTGGATGTACTATTTATGATTAAATTAGGATAATAAGATGAATCTCGAAATAATTTAGCATAAACATCATACATAGATGTATTTCCAACTAACTCCGATGATGGATCTAAGAGGTTGGAATAATATTGCATTGATCTATAGGACCTGTCACTCCCAAGCTTTATTAATGATAGCCAGTATTCTCTTAGTAGGTCATAGCCAAATAACCAAGATAATTCAATGCCAAGAATATTTGAGCTTTTTACCTTAGCCATAGTAGTAGCTTTATCCTTGCTAGTGAATTCAAAATAATTCATTGCAGTATAATTACCTATACCCATTCCTCCTCCAGATACACCACTCATAGCCAATACATTCTCAAAGTTACTATCATTATACAATTCATCTAAAATCAAGTAATTCCAATAATGTGCCTTTAAACCTCCACCATATGCTGCATATAGTATTGGAGCTTGACTGGTACTATCTTGAACAGATTTGAATTTTAGGTAAAATTCTTCTAGCGATATTTTATTATCCTTGGAATCAATTAATTTTAGTTTATGTAAATCACTCCCCATTCTAATATTTAAAATAACAAAAAGAAAAGCGCACAACAAGCCAATACTATATTGATTCAGTTTAATTTTAGACTTAAAAATAAAAGGTATGTAATTAATTTCATCTGATTTGTTTTTGTTTTTTAGAAACAAATAAACTTTAAATAGTATTATTATTACTGTGTAGAATGCAATTAAACTTGCTAATACAATATTTATCGGATTTGTTTGCTCTGCTAGATCTGTACAAAAATTTATAGCTAAGATAAAAGCAAGGACTATAAAGCCTAGTTTTCTTTGTAAGTTCAAAAATGCTGTGATTTTTTTGATAGGTTCAAAGCAAGATCTAAAATTTCTATAAATACTTAAGTGAATCGATAACAACAAGCAAATAATAAGCTGTACAATAACTGTAATGATATGCCAATTATAAAATAATATCAATGCACAAAATAGTATGAGTATTCCTAAAAATATTACCAAATATTTTTTGTAGTATCCTTCAGCAAACTTTATAGCTTTATCATATATATTTTGGTTTTTATTTACTCGGTAGGTGTAATACCAAAATGTAAATATTCCGACCAGTGTAAAGACTGCATTTAAAACAATCACAAATATCTTAATCGGCTTATCGATTTGATGTGTATAATATACAAATACGATTAACCAGGACCAAATGATAAAAACAAGCATGCCTAAGAATTTTCTTACGGCTCCTTCAATAAAGTAAATGGATTTTGTATTTTTTACTAATGGTTTTTCCTGCTTATTATCATTTTTTGGAAAATCGAAGTACATTAAACCACAACAAGTTGATGTGTAGTATTTGTTAGATAAATTTTTCGAAAAAAAATCAAAAATATAGGTCGGATACAAAGACATTATTAACCCCAAAAAATAAATTAGAAAATGAAAGGTGAAAATATTATATATCAATGCGATGACATTGTCGTAAATGTACAGGTCCAAAGGAATCACATATCCTTGAGAGAAACCCATAATAAAAAGTGCGATAAGTAAGTAGATGATTATGTTTAAAGAAGAATAAAAAAACGATCTAATATAGAGTGACCAAGGGAAAGAGGAGGCTAGATTATCTGGATTCATGTTTGGTTTTTATATTAATAGACTCTAATATAAATTATTATTTACAGTTTTTTGAAAAATGGAGGTATTAATCATCAAGACGACAAATATGTAAGTATGACTGTTTTATTAAGCTTCATTCAATTGAATCTATTTATGGTAATTACCAAAGGAGTTAAATTAAGACACACAATTATTAAAATTATTCTAAGATTCATTTCAACTATGTTACTTTTCGATATACAAGCTTGCAAAGGCATTAAAAACTAATATGAACAAACCATCTCAATACTTATACCCTGTCCCATTATCCTCCTCTAACTCTACACCCAAAGAAAGTACTATACGGTTGACAAAATTGAAGTAGGCTGTTACCAATACCAC
>JALZUP010000273.1 GCA_023301505.1 Robiginitomaculum sp. | reverse complement strand
GCCCATTCATGGCGCTCCAAAGCCCCCGTCATTCGCCGCGCCACGCCGCAATGGTTTGTCTCTATGAGCAAAGAGGGTCTGCGCGATAAGGCGCTAAAAGCCATTGAAGATACAAAATTTTGGCCAGAGCGCGGGCGCAACCGTATTAATGCTATGGTGGGCGACCGCCCTGATTGGTTGATCTCGCGTCAACGCGCTTGGGGCGTGCCGATCACGCTGATTGTGCATAAGGATGGCCGCCTGCATACAGAGCTGCCAAATGCGGGTGAGATTAATGGCCGCATCATTGAGGCCGTCAAAAAGACAGGTGTGGACGGCTGGTTTGACGCGGATATTGCAGATCTTATGGGCGGGGATATAGAGGGCTGGAGCAAGGTCACTGATATTCTTGATGTGTGGTTTGACTCGGGCTGCACCCATGCATTTTGCCTAAAAGAGCGCGATGATTTGCAAGACCGCGCAGATCTATATCTTGAAGGCTCAGATCAGCATCGCGGCTGGTTCCAAAGCTCGCTTCTTGAGAGCTGCGCAGTTTATGGTGAGGCGCCTTATAAAGGCGTGCTTACCCATGGTTTTGTGGTTGATAATAAGGGCTATAAAATGTCCAAATCTTTGGGCAATACCATCAGCCCCGAAGATTTAAATAAGCAGTACGGCGCAGAAATTGTGCGCCTATGGGCGGCCTCATCTGATTTCACTGAAGAAGTCAAAATCGGTGATGAGATTATCAAAACGAGCGTCGATGCTTATCGTAAATTACGCAATACGCTGCGCTATATGATTGGCGCGCTGGATGGATATGACGATAGCGACGCGGTAGAGCTCGCCGATATGCCCGCGCTAGAAAAATGGGTATTGCACCGCTTGCATGAGCTAAGCGGCGTGGTCAAAGATTGTGTTGAGAGCCATGATTATAAGCGGATTTTCTCAAGCCTGTTTAATTTTTGCACAGTGGATTTATCGGCCTTTTATTTCGATATTCGCAAAGACGCGCTCTATTGTGATCCGATAAATTCTGATCGCCGCCGTGCTTGCCGCACAGTGATGAATAAAATTTTTCTGCGCCTGACTACATGGCTGGCTCCGATTATGTGCTTTACCTGCGAAGAGGTCTGGCAAACGCGCTTTGCGTCCGAAGACGGCAGCGTACATTTACAGCAATTTCCTCACACGCCAGATGATTGGAATGCGACCAGACTTGCCGCCCATATTGAAACATTGCGCGCCTTTCGCAGTCTTGTCTCTGAAACGATAGAGCCAGCCCGCGCGGCAGGTGATATTCGCTCCAGCCTTGAGGCCAGCGTCACCGCGCCAGTAGATGATGCGCTCAGCAAGGCGCTCACCGCGCTTAATATATCGCGCCAAGAAATTTATAAAGACGCGGCTAATCCTAATGATACTTTGGCCGATTATCTGATTATTTCTGATGTGGAATTATCATCTAAGGCCAGCGAGGTGGTCGTCACAGCGCTGACAGAAAATCCCGCCTATACTAAATGCGAACGTAGCTGGAAATATTTTAAATCTGATAATGGCGCCGAGATTACCCCGCGCGACGCGGCAGCGGTGACGGCTTGGGACGCGTCCAATGACTAATTCCGAGAACAGTTCCTCCGAAGCATCCCGCTCACCCAATTGGGCGCTTTACGCGCTTATTTTGCCAGCCATTTTTGTTGTGGCCGATCAGGTCAGCAAATTTTGGGCCTTGGACTTTTTTAAAAATAAGTTCGGCACGCCTATAAATATATGCGCGGATCCTGAATTTGGCGGGGTGAGCCATGAGGTTAGCACAATCTTTGATCTAACATTGCTCTGTAATCGCGGCGTGTCTTTTTCCATGTTTGGCGGGGAAGGCGATATAAAGCGCTGGGTTTTATCTGCCTTTGCGCTGATTGTGACCGCTTTTTTGATTTATTATGTCTCCAAGGTGAAAGATCGCCTCTCGGCCTTATCTTTTGCCTTTATCATTGGCGGCTCGCTAGGAAATGTGATTGACCGCATACGTTTTGGCGCTGTCGTCGATTTTCTCGATTTTAGCGAGATTAAGTTCAATTATGTGTTCAATATTGCTGATAGCTGTATTACGGCGGGCGTGATTGGGTTGATATTGGCCGCTATTTTCATCAAAGAAGAGCCTGAAGAGCCGCCAAAGCCATAAATTGTGATGCCAAGTGTGAAACGTAATCATAAGTTAACTTGGCGCGGCGCTATGCTTAGGCTACAAAGCTAAAAACCGAAATTGACGAGTCACCTTATGACACATAAAAATACGCTTCTTTTTACAACGCTTATAGGCGGCGCCGTAATGGCATCTGGCTGCACGACTGTGGCCAATAGTTTGGGCGCAACGCGCAGCGCTCCAAATGAGTTTAATATTCTGACTAAGCCGCCCTTGGTTGTGCCACCTGAATATAATTTGCGTCCTCCTGCGGCGGGCGAATCGCGTCCTGAAGATAATTACAGCTCTGTCATCGCGCGTGAGGCGCTTTTGGGCGATGTTGATTCAGCAGAGCCTAGCCGCGGCGAAATTTTGCTCATGAACAAAGCCAATGTTGGGAGCGCTGAGCCGACGGTACGCCTTTTGATTGATGGCGAAAATAGCATTGAGAAAAAGACGACTGGCTTTACGGACCGCGTTGTGTTTTGGCGCGATGGCCAAGCTATTGATGGGCAGGGAAGCCCGCTCAACCCCGAAGAGGAAGCGCTACGTCTTGAGAGCCTAAAAGAGGTTACAGGCGGCGGCGAGGTCACAATTTCAAGTCCTAGAGGCGGCACTAAATTGCCTGGCTTATAGAGCTTTTAAAAA
>JALZUP010000272.1 GCA_023301505.1 Robiginitomaculum sp. | reverse complement strand
CCAACTGCTCCAGTTACACCAACTACACCAACAGTATTAAGAAAACCTGAATCACAGGTACAAATAGAGGAACATATAGCTTCAAAAACTTGAACGCCTCCAGTAGAAGCACCTAAAACTCCTGAGTGGCAAACAATGTGATTTAGAAGCCAAGCTGAACTTGATTTGATGAAAGACGTAAAAGCTCAATGATGAAGCAAAGATGATGCTTGAGAAGTACTTGAGGCATATAGAAATTGATTATTAGGATGAAATACACCACAAGCTCCTACAATAGAGGATAATAAAACAGATGCCCCTGAATCGATAAACTTTACTTCTTGATTAATAGGAAGTGTTCCTAAAATAGGGGCAAACTTACTGGCTTTTGCACAAGATGTAAACGACTTTTTATCACCTTTTGACAATGAAAATGATTGAAAGGCTTGAGATAAGACAAGGGCTTTTTGAGAAAAGGCTAACGAAGCAGTATTTGATTTTGCATGAGCTGATACAGATAGTGTATTTGCTAAAGTTTGAGGATTTGTATGAGAAATAGGAGCACTGGCTTCCACTTGAGGAGTAACATCGTGAGCGAAAGTATTATCTCAAATAAAAGAAATACCTAAACTATGATCTGCGATTAAATGACTTGCTAAAATAGATGCACCTAGAACAAAAGCTATATTATCTAGTGCTTGAATGTGAGCAGCGGATATGGCTAAGTTTTGAATTGTAAGTGAATGAGAAGTAACTGAAACTGATTTAATTACTTGAGCGATTGCAAATCCAGTTTTATGATGAGTTATTAAGGGGGTATGAACGCTAGCAAAATGAGCAGCTGAAAAACTACAAGTACAAGGCTTACTTAATCCAGCAAAACTAGCACAAGTAGAACAACAATTAAAGACAGAATGAATTGAAAATGTTTCTGTTTCAGAATATCTTTTGAAAAATAACGTAAAAGGGTCAAAGGATGATATAATAAATCAATTAAGAACTATGGCTAAAAACTCTAAAAAATGAGTTGATGACGGGTTAGCTTCAGTAGAAACAAAATTCAAATGAGTAGAATCAGTAGAAGATGCCTTGAGTTTTATAAGAACAAAATTTAGCGATGCTCCATGAATGAAAGATGAAGTAAATAGGTTATCAAATTTACTAGCTAAATCTAAAAGATGAGAGTGATTATCGCTTACAGAGATAAATGAAACTAAAAGAATGATAGATGAATTTGTTTCTCCTTTTACCACTAGTGGAACAGAGAAAGCAGCACAAAAAGGGATTGCAAATTTAAGAAAAGATATAAAAGCTTTTATAGAAAAAGAGGCTAGTAAGTGATGATTTAAAGATATACAGCAACTTAATAAAAATACCCAAGTAAATCATACACTTGCAAACGCTGTTGAGAGAAAAGAAAGTAGCGATGCAGCAAGAGAGGTATTAAGTGCATTTGCTCCTACTGGTATATGAACTGCTATATGATGAATACAATGAGCAGCGCAATGATGAGATCCTATTACTATGCTTAAAAATATTGTTTTATTTTGATGAGCTTGAGCGATAGCTTGAAATACAAAGGTTAAAACCAATATAGCGAGTGCATTAAATAAGTTAAAACCAATAGAAAAAGCACAAATATTTAATTTTATAGAGGGATGACAAAAAACAGTATCTCAAGAAACTATATTGTTATTACAAAAAATATTACTTGACTTAAATAAGGAAAGTGAGTAAGATCTCAATATGATTATAAAATATAAAAACATACTTGACGAGATACAGTGATTAATCTATATATTTATATGGATTTTCTCAGTATTATTTTTAGCAATATGACTCTTTGTTTGAATAAGCCAAGGGCTGTTCTATGCTTTTATAATATCTTCAATATCAACGTCTATATATTTTATGCTTTTATTATTTTGTAAAATGATTGATATATCAGAAAAATAGAAGACCTAATAAGGGTCTTTTTTTTTGTACGCCAAAAACTACAAGTAGCTTTTAATAGACAAAGACTTGAGAATATAATCGCAAGAGATGAGAACACCTATAACAACAGTATATAAGAAGAGACCAGAACTTACTACGACTTATAAAAAACCAAGGCAGAGGGAAGAAGTACCTATTAGTTTTGATAGAATAGATATAACGTTTGATTCCATAGATTATACGTTTGATATGACGTTTGAAGATCAAGGAGAAATACAAACTACATATAAGACTACAAGAAAGATAACATCTATACTTGATGAATTATGAGACGCGATACTAGATGAGTCTTGAGAAATACTATTGAGTGAGTGAGGAAGATCAGACAACATAATTAACACTATATATAAATAATGCCTAAAATAAGCACATATACTCAGAAAACAACACCAGTTTTAAGCGACAATCTTATTTGAAACGATAGTGAAGATCCAAACTTACAAACAAAAACTAAAAGATTCTCACTTTCAAGTATAGCAAGTGTTATTTTTTGAGATAAGGATACGTCAGATTTATCAGAGAGTGGGGATAATAGATATTATACAGCTGAAAGAGAGGGAGAAGTAGCTAAATTAGAGTGAGGGAATACTTTTAGTTGAACTCAGAGAATATGAGTACCTTGACAGAAATTGGGATTAATCAATTTATGACATACAGGAGCATGAGGATTTAGAAGTGCTTTTATAATTCAAGATATTAATGGAAACTTTACTATTCAAAATCAAGAAGCTTGATATATAAGGTTTTCAACTTCTGATACCCCTAAAATGTCTATTACAGGTATTTGAAACGTCTGAATAGGTACTACATCTCCAATTAAAAAACTAGAAGTGTCTTGAACGTCTTGATATACGAATACTTCTGACATGTGAGATACTGACCTTGACTTCGCAAGTAGAGGGTACGTAAATGATTTAACAAATTGAACACTCACAAGCTCTGAATACGTCACTTTTGTCGCTTCTACTACTCAACAATATTTAGATACTGCAATATATTCTACTCCTTTTAATGATGATTGATTCACTCCTGATATTACAGTTCAAAAACATGGAACAATAAACGTAGATTTTGAAGGGCAAGTTGACTGATCTGGATGAAATTGAGTATTTACAATTCAAAAGAATTGAGTAGATATATTGCCGAGTGCTTTGACTATAAGTAACAGTACAACATGAAGTGCTTACCAGTCTTCTACTACTCAGCAAATAACAGTTGAGCCTTGAGATACAATTAGAGTTGAAATGAATGAGACTTGAAATTTATCTTTTCTAAGAGTAAGAAATATAAAAGTCTCTTTTGATAGAGTGACTACAAATGATATTTATTAATACAGATTATGACAATAATTCCACTAAATAGATGAAGTACAGCAAATGACAGAACTGGTACTACTTTAAGAGACTGAGCGAAAATCATTAATGATAATTTTGAATTGTTAAGTCAAAAAGATGCTTCACAAGACCAAGCTATAGCGAATAATACAGCTAAGAGAAGTTTTCCTATATCTGATGAAGACAAACTGGACTGAATACAGGCAAATGCTCAAGTAAATACTTTAAATGATATACAACAAGGACAGAATATCGCAATAGACAAATCAGACCCTTTGAATCCTGTTATAAGTGCAATCGTAGATGATGCTCCTATTAGTACTGTAAACTGAGAAGTAGGAGACGTAGTTCTTGATACAAGTAATATTGAACCAACAGAAGACAGAAACTATGTAACAGATACTGAAAAAACATCTATTTCAGATAAATATACACAATCAGAAGCTAATGCACTTTTAGATGCAAAGGCGAATATTGTAGATATAATTGATATACTAACCTCTACAAATTCAAGTAAAATACTTTCAGCGAATCAAGGAAGAGTTTTAAATGAATTGATTGTATCACTATCCACAAGACTAGACAATATAGATACGTTACTTGCTAGTGATGATACAACTATTGATGAAATACAAGAAATAGTAGATTATATAAAACAAAATAGAACTGATTTAGAAGCTTTAGGAATATCTAATATTTCAGGACTTCAAACATCACTCAATACGCTACAAACAAATATAGACACAGTACAAACGAATCTTACAAACCACGAGAATGATTCAAGTAATCCACATAGTGTTACAAAAGCACAAGTATGACTCTGAAACGTAGATAATACAAGTGATGCAAATAAACCAATTTCTACAGCACAACAAACAGCACTTAATAATAAGGCTAATACTTCACATACTCACCTAACGGAAGATATAACTGATTTTAGTCAAAAAGTCCCTTTGTTAAATAATAATAATGAGACTACTGATTGGGATAATTCTATTGAGCCTTGAGTTTATTACGCTAATTGAAATGTAATAAATGGACCAACTTGATTTAATTGATTTGAAAGAGGAATAGTTTTTCAAGTCGATACAGGAGGAATAATGCCTATTGTAGTTCAACAGGTATTTGATGGCTGAGGTTGAGCAATGGCAGTAAGGAGAAAACACACTACAGCTTGATGGAGTGATTGGGCTATATATTCAGACCAATCACAAATAGACGATATACTCACTTCCTATACTGAAACCTCAGACTTATCAACAGTAGCAACAAGTGGAGATTATGCTGATTTATCAAATACTCCTGATCCAGTAGATATAAGCTGAAAGGCAAATCTTATATGAGGAAATAATTTTAGCGGGTTTCAAAATATATTATGACAATTAAATCTGACTTCAAATACAGCAGATCTTAATTTATGAAATATAAATGGGGGAGTTAGTGCTACTACAATTAGAATGGCTAAAGGGGGAACATTATCATCATATATTGAATGGTGGAGAGCGTGAATAAAAGACGGTTTTATTTGAATGAATGAAAATGAAGATTTAATAATTCAAAACGATTTTGCAACAAAGGATATAAGACTCGAAGCCCCAGAAGGAAGAGTTGTCGTAAGGTCAGAAGCTAGATACTCCCAAGAAAGCGATATGGGGAATAATCCCGAAGATTTTGTTCATAAATCTTATGCTGATAAAGATAGGGTTGAGCAATTCTCGGGACAGTTTCTACTTGACCCAAATGAGTTTAACGGGTGGGGGGCATTATGACAAAATGATGAAACTGTAACAACTGATTTATGAAATGTATGAGCCGCAGTTACTTGGGTGTCTTGAGGGTTCTCTTTCCCTTTTGATATACAGCCAAAGAGACTCACAGCTCGGCATAGAAATAATAATGCAATTATTCACGCTTGGGGATGGAGAATAAATGGACAAATAAAAACAGATAATTCAAGTGCAAGAACAGATATTGAAATATTAAGGGAAGTTGTTTGAACTGGAGCAACAGGAATAGCTCCAAGAGATTATGGAAATACCCTAATGCAAAGAACAGATGTTGATTTAAGTTCTTCGCCAATAATTCCTGCGTGAGCTGTAATTAGTATCTGAATGGAAGCACCGACAGCTGATTGAACTAATAGGTATGTTCAAGTTCCATCAGGAAATTTCGTATATGACAGAGTATCTTAATAAATAATTATAATAAAATGGCAACAATAAGACTAGAAAGAGAAGAAACAGAAGAGAGAATGTTATGACTAGCTTTTCTCTTATGATATACCCCAACAATACAAGTTGAAGAAACTGAGGAAGTATTGACAACTAAGGCTGAGGAGGAGGATTTACCAGTAAGGAAAGTTTTAAATGATACTCATAGCTTAGTTATAACTTGACATAAAGAAGAGCCAAATATTGAAACCCCTATAGAGTTTGTTTCTAAAAAAGCACAAGAACAAGTTGACAACTGGCTTACGGATTTACTTTTAAAATCTGAGAAGGCTATATTAAAGGAAAAGCAGATAAAAGAAGAAGAGCAGCTAGAACAAGCAGTAAAATCGCAAGTTTGAAGTACTAAAATAGTGTAAAAATGACAACTGCAACAACAACTCAAAAAGTCCAAATAGAACTTATTAAACAAGAACAGACCTATATGAATAAGAAAATAGACAACATAGAAACTATGATGCAGAAGTTTATTGACTCTGCTGATGAAAAATATGCTTCTAAAGATAGTATTGATAGAGTATGGAAAATCATATGGGGGGTTATTGCTTTTGCTTTTGTAGCAATGGGATGAGTTCTAATGGAGGCTATTCTTAGAGGATAACCAATTTATTATGAAATTAGTAACAATAAAAGGGACTCCAATGAAAATGTTATTAGAGCCTGAATATTTCAGATACTGATGACAAACAATTAAGATTCCCGCTTGATTCTCTTTCGACGGATTATCTATTCCAAGACTTATGCAGTGGTTGGTTGATATGAATAGTTCTGACAATATAATTGCCTGACTTATACATGACTGGTTTTATTCGTTTCTATCCTGAAAAGAAGTATCTCGCTTTGATTCAGACTTTGATCTATACGAAAGACTAGATTTCCCACCGAATGTACTTGTTTTTATTTGACTTAGGCTATGATGATGGGTAGCATGGAAAAAAGACAAGAACTACAAGAAATATAAAAAACAAATAGAGAGAGCAAGAATTGAAAATTGATTAGATAAAAATATTTCCTAAAAAATTATTATGACAGAAGAAAAAAGAATAAAAATACTTATTGGAATATTAATTTGAGTTGTTTTAATCGCAGCGACATTATATTTTGATGACAAATGAGATTCAGTTAATTTCTGAAGATACCTCGGCTTTTCAGAAGCTTTTATTGGAACGGTTATTGCATGGCTATGATTGAAGAAAAAAGAATCTTTAAATAATAAAGATACGGAACTCAGAGAATGAGAAGTTCACTTTGCAAACGATCTTAAATAATAATAAAAGACATTATGATAAAAGATGAATCAATGAATATTGAATATAATCTTGATTATACTACAAATGAGAAAAGTTCTTGAGTGAACAAATGCACTCATATAATGTTGCATCATACTTGAGGTTGAAGTTTCAGTTGAAATATGTCATACTTATCAAGAATCAAATATAATAATGGGTCAAGAGTTTATGCTTCGTCTCAATATGTAATTTGAGATAAGTGAGAAATATGAAGAATGTGACTTGATACATTTATATTGTGGCACGCTTGAAGTTGAAGATTTCCATGAATACCAGACAATCTTTGAAATAGTTATTCAATATGAATTGAAATAGTAAGTGCTTGAAAAGTGTTTACAGTAGCACAAATAGAAGCTACAGCAAAACTTGTAAGAGAGTTAAAAAAGAAACATAACATTGATAATTCAAGAGTTATTCGTCATAAAGATTATGCTTGATACCGTTGAAAATGGGATCCAGGAGATAACTTCTATAAAACAGTTTGATGTGATAGTTACAAACAATGGTTAGAAGAAAAAGTAGATTTACAATTTGTAAAAGCTCCTATAAAAACTACAAAGAAAGTATCTAATGTTTGAGACTATAGAAAACTTGCTTGAAAATCGCCTTTTAGAGACACTGAGACAGCTTGAAAGACTCTACAGGCAGGAACACCTGATGAAGCTCTCGCAGTTGTTGAGACAATGATTAATGTTAAAATGAAATAGAGACTTTAAATAGTTTCTTTTTTTTTATGAATTTCCGAGTATACTAATAAAGCACTTAAACAGGAGGATATAATGTGTACAATCGCATCAAAAGTTGTTGTAGGTTTACTAGGCAGCATGGCTTTGTTCTTTGCTTTTATGGCT
>JALZUP010000271.1 GCA_023301505.1 Robiginitomaculum sp. | reverse complement strand
ACCTCCGAAGCAAAAGCCCTAAGCTGCACCAACCCACTTTCACGAGAAGCCCCAGACTCAGTTAACCATACCGGAGCAGACGAAGAATTCATATTCATCCGCCAATCTAAGCCAGAGCTCAAGGAGTGCAAATGCTTATGAGAGACTTCTAGTGGGAAGCGTATCGTACAGATTTAGATCTTTTAGGAATCGCTAGATTCTGCTTTAAATTAAAGCTCGTGAAACCTGTAAAAAAAGAGACCCCGGACCCTGACACCGTCGCAAGGACAGGAGAAGGGCTACCGAGGTTTACGCAATGAACGTATTGCTTCACTACCGATTATGCAAGATATTTTGATTCTCATCATGTCCGATCAACTTGTCATTGCCTAAGCTGTTTTTTAAACTTCTCTCTAAATTACTGTGTTGATGGCTTATTTCACTCGTTCAACACCAGCGGAACACTCCTAATATAGTAAGCACCTAGGAGCCTAAGACTTCTTTAAACTTGCTGACTAGTTCTTCTTTATTTTCTTCGTATATAAAGCGAGTAGGAGCCTTAATGTGACTAAGAATATTTACCGCTTTGATTACCTCTTTTTTTCTTTTTTCATCTTTGACATTGCCTATGAGAAACCAAAATTCATGAGCCTCAGCTTCTTGTAAAGCACTAGCGCGTCCTCTCCATTTTACGGCCTTTTCGGTAATGGCACTTATGTCCTCCAGCTCAAAGGAAAGAGCCTCAAGTAAGTGGAATCTTCCGTTTTTATAAGTTTTTTGAAATTTAAAGGAGTAGTTACTACTCTCGAGTTCTTTCTCTGTTAAATGAACCGACAAACTAGCTTCTCGTAGCTCTTTATTAAAGATGCTCCAGATTTCTTCATCTCCTCGTCGCGTTTTATCACGTTTGTTTTCATAACGACAGACGAGGCGTTCATAAAGGTGTTTCGCTTCTTCTTCAGCGTTTAATGTAAAGCCAGATTGTACTTTCGACCACTGGTAGGCACTGTCATCTGGAGGTAAGATACTGTGAGCGATTTCTTTCAGCCCTTTTTGCATCGTAGGTAATTGATCACCAACCTCAGTAGAAATTTTATTAAATCTTCGCTGAAGGTAGCCGGTAAGTTCCTTATGATTGGACTTCTCAATAGCTCCGAACAGCTGCTTGATCCTGGTGAATCTAGAGTTGAAGTAAGCTCGCAGGTAGCGGTCTTCACTAAACAATGCCAACCCAACATGCACGAATTCACCTGTTAGGGCATCGTGTCTGTATTTTAAGGTAATATATTCGTATTTAGTCATTGGGTAGGCTACTTTTGATTAAGTTCACAATTGCTGATGAATTTCGAGTGCTTTCATTAAAGTACTCTTTTAATTCATTATATTTATCATGATTAAGCCACCATTCTTCAGGGATCTGATCTAGAATCACCATTAGTGTAGCGTCGCTAAGGCTTGTAATCGTCTTTTCAATAGATGTAAAGGTCTCTTCTTTACCTTTGAGTCCACGATTAAACAAATGACTCTTTAAGAAGTCATAGCTGTTACTGCCTACAGCTGTAGAATCCCAAGGCGCAGGCGTTCCTCCTATGATGCCTGGATCAAACATGTCTAAAGCCATATCGTGATCAATAAGATAGTAACCTTCGTCTCCCTTTAGTAGGTTAGGCTTGTCAACTCTACGATCGGGATTCTGAATTAATCCGTCAAAAGTCATAATGCTAGCGGCCTGGAGTTCAAAGTCCCTAGGGATACTCATGTGTGGTGGAACGATTGATAAGCCGGGATAATAATGAGAAGAAAACTCTAGCCCATTTGACTGACGTATTTTTTCAGCAACCTCGGAATTCGTTACCGTATCGGCAAAACCTTCAGGGAATTGAATAAGATAGGGCATAGGGGTTTGTAAACCTAGTTGCTGAGCTAGTAAGGAGCAAAATAGTTCGGCTATCTTTGCTCGTGCTCCTCCGTGCTCTGCTATAAAAAACTTTGCAACAACTTCGTACCTTTTACCATCTTCATCTACAGAATCTACTACTAACGGCAGGGTTCTTCCTCCATGAAGTATTTCAATAGGTCTGTGGGCTGTTAGTTTTTTGATCATTATTTTGTGATCTTGTTATAATGCTGGTGTAAACTATGCGAAAACAAGTAAAATCACAAGCTGTAATGACATTGTACCTTACTGTAATCAAATTGAACCTTCTGAATTACTATGGAGCATCAAAGTTGTTGCTCTAGGGCCTGGCGGATAAGTCCGATTGCGTATGGGATTTCGTCAAGTTGTGTTATGCTGAATCCTGAATCTCCATTACCGGGGTGGCCAGTATGAGTGTAATCTTTCGCAATGGCATTAGGGTCTTCTAGATCATTAAAAGAGATGTTGAGAGCTAAAAAGAGACGCCTTGTCCTAGGAACGATATCTACAAAGTTAGCTTCAGCTTTAAAAGCTACATACTTTTTTAGGTATTCTCTCTTAACACAGGCATCAAGCTTAAGGATTGAGCTGCTCAGGGATTCAAATAGCTCCTTGGTTTCAGGGTCTAGAAGTAGAGGGTGGTCTTCGATACAATAAGCCTGATTCACCTCCTTAGGTTTACGATAAGAATCAATGGTTTCACTTGAAAGCTCGGGAGCTTGCCAAACTTTGAGGGCTTGGTTTGCGAGTCTTTGCGCTCTGGAATTAATCGATTTTTCGTTCCATAACTGTAACTCTCCAATGCCTCGGTTAATCTTAAGTGGACTATGCTTAAACCCTCCTTCCATATCTCTTTTTTGAGAGAATGGTCTATCACTGTATTCTGAGTTGTAGCCTGAGAGAGTTAAGTTACCTAAGGTGTGAAGGTATTGAGGGTGTATACGCTCACAGTCATCACCAAGTTCTGTACGCCAAGCTTCGGAGTTAAGGCCATTTTGGGGCATAATGTGCTCAATAGTGTAATCATTAACAATGACTCGCTCTTTTCTTCCGAAGTTTTCGAATCTACGTAACCAGTAGGAACGTCTTTGATAATTGTAGAGATCTCGTTCTTGGAATTTACGTTCAAATTCTTCATTGTTGGGAAATCTACGATAGCTAGGAAGTAAGAGGTAGGCTGCTTGTAGGCTCTCTACGTAGTGATCAGGCTTAATCTGTTTATGCAGAGTAATGAAGGTCTGGCGCATAGAGTTGGTAGGGATATCGCAAATGGAACGACGGAAAATATAACTCTCTGTGAGGAGTACGCATTCCTTGAATTCAGCGTGGTTAATGAGCTTTTCCTCAAAGTCTGCATAAACTCTCATGAAGAAAGGGTATGTAACATCAGCTTTGAGTTCAGCTATGTCTTGGAAGTGCAGCTTTAGTTCTTCATTCGGTTCTTGGCGAAGAGCTAGGCGGCAGTAGTAAGTTGAAAATTGCTTCAGATCGACGAGCAGCGGCTCTACTTCCTTATCGAGAGCGAAGGCCTTAAATTCATCATAGACGTCACCCTTACGGATACGAGCATTTCCAGTTTGTACTACCAGGTAGAAACGCATGAATTCATCAAAGAGCTTGGTGTAGTTTTCTGATCCAAATTCGAGTTCCATTTCTCTCCAATAATCGAGATAGAGGCGGGTCTGAAGTTCATGCTCTAGCCCCATAAGGATGTAGTTACGGATGAGGTCAGCTTGAGTGAGAGCTTTCCCTGTAGAGTTCATGCTTTCGAAAATCATTTGAGGGTTATCAATGCCTTGTTGTAGAGAGACGTCGACAATCATGAGCTTGGTAAGCCCTGTCCAGATAGTCTCGTAAGTGTCAGCATTGACTTTGTCAGAGAAGAATTGGAAGTTTTCGTGAATCCTAATGGAACCACCTTCGCTAGTAGGTTTACCGTCTAGTAGCTTGGTAAAGGTATCTTTATCTGTGTTGGTCGGGAGCAGGCGGTATGCAGTTTCCCCTTTTTTATACTGATTAATCAGGAATCGGTGCGTGAGCTCTGGCGCTGACAGGGGTTCATCAATCTCGTTTTCTTGCAGGAAATTTCTAATGGCCAGAATTAGCAGAGTAAGAGATGTTACTCGCTGCTGCCCGTCAATGAGCAACCAACGAGGGGTAGAGGCGTCTACTTCTAGCTCAGGAATATAGACCGCAGAACCAATAAAGTGTGTATCTAAAGAGTTATTACTACCTACTCGAATTATATCATTTAAGAGCTGCTCACAGTGCTCAAGCTCCCAGCTATACGTTCTCTGAAAGATGGGGATGATAAATTGCTTTGAGCCTTCGAGTAATTGAATAAATTGGAGGTCCTGTGCTTTCATTTAATAGGAATGTTTAAATTAAACTAAGCAAATTAAAAAACTTGTCAAAGTTAGTTGTAATAAACTGAACCTCGACATTAATGGGCTTTCCTTGTTGAATTGTCGATGGATATCGGGGGTTCGAGCCGTGAGGGATTATCCTTTCGCTGCGCTCAAGGCTCTACTTGCTTGGTTGCTTTGCAACGGTGATTGTGCCGTTCGCTCGCTTTGCTCGTTTACCTTTGCGGTAGTCAAACCCTGCATTTCGCTTTGCTGCATGCAGGGGGCGTAATCGCTTGTGGCGATTATATTAAAAACCCAGCCCTAATAAATCAGGGCTGGTTTTTTAAGAAAATGGCGGACAGTCAGGGATTGTTTTTCGCTTCGCTCTGGGGCCTACAAAGTGGTTCGCGTTGCTCACATTGGACTATCATTCTCTCGCTTTGCTCGTTCACCTTTGTCGGTAGTCAAACCCTGCATTTCGCTTTGCTACATGGAGGGGGCGTAATCCCTTCTCCGTAATATTAATAAAGCCCTGCTAACAAGTTAAACAGGGCTGGGCGATCCGAGCTGTGAGGGATTATCCTTTCGCTGCGCTCAAGGCTCTACTTGCTTGGTTGCTTTGCAACGGGGGATTGTGGCGTTCGCTCGCTTTGCTCGTTCACCTTTGCGGTAGTCAAACCCTGCATTTCGCTTTGCTGCATGCAGGGGG
>JALZUP010000270.1 GCA_023301505.1 Robiginitomaculum sp. | reverse complement strand
CCACTTTACAGTGGCGTTACCCACTACGAAAATGTTGAATGATGCGAAACTCACCTGTCGAAGTGCTGATCAATGGCAAGCTCTAACCAACGAGCTACAAAAGAGCATTTTCGCCTGCACGACAGTTCTGTAGACAGCGCCAAATCGAGTAAGCTGGTTTTTCTGTCAATAGCGAACACAACTAAGCGACACTCAGGATACTCAATCACCTGTGTAATCACCCATCTTTGTGGCAGTTGAGTCACTGGAAAATCACTCGATTAAGTTACTCTGGGTTGTGGCGCTTCAGCATAGGGTAGATATTGTGCTCCGTGTTGGAGATCTGTAACGCCATGTTCCTGCCTGAAAGCGGCATCCTTATCTGGCTGTGCACCTGTACGTGTTTGTCAATTGGCAATGTAACCAAGTGAGGACACAATTTTTTTGACCGATAACGGTAACTTCATTTAAAGTAAATCTATGGAACAAGGCCAGTTATTTATTCGTCATCACGATGATAGGAAAGACACTTTGAGCCAGACATCAGTTTAATGTTTGCCAGGTGGTATCGTGTGGCGAGATGCCAGACGATATAAACGTTTGTAAACGGCAACTACCCGCCGCTGCACGATGGCACCCACTGTACAAGCCAACTTAGTTCATTGCTTCAGTGCGCTACTTGAATTAATAGCTGATCCGCAGTTAAGCAATTCTTTGAAGCGTGTTGAAGATGAATGAAGTGCCGACCATGAGTGGGTTCGAGAAAACCCAATACGGGCAAATTCATCAGGGTGCTATTGCTACGTATGCGGTGATCAGCGCGAAGTGTGCCTATGCTATATAGACATCCGTGCTCATCAATATGTTGCTAACATACACCAGTGGTGAATTTAGTTTCGCGCTGTTCAGTGATGGCTGCTCGACCTGTGTCAGCTTTGCCTAGCCGGACGATGTGGTCACGAGCGCTTAGTGCTGGACGTGTTCCCGGTAGATGCGGATGTGCCGACACGAATCACCTGAAAAGATCAGTACGGACAATCTGTATGGACAGCCGTAATTGGTTGTTCTGTTGAACGGGCTTGGAGTAAAGCAGCTAGTCATTATCTAGAGTTTGATCAGAACCTGTAAGGTACGTGGCACCGATTCGCGCACGTATCTAGCGGATGTGCTGCAACCTCTGCAAATCTCTTGTAACGATGAAATCGAGCAACTCATACCAAAACTTCTGAAGCAACGTAATTAGATGATTCACTTAGACCGGATCTTGTGATCGACACTCGGAACGGTGTCTAATGAGCGCTGAAAAGCGAACGGACGAATCAGCTTGGTCGGGTCTCAGTAATTAATGTGATAATACGGAAAAACTACGTTTTTATGGAGGTGGTGTTCACTTTACAGAGAGATGAAAGCATTCTAACTAATAGAGTTGACGCGTTATTAATTCAGAATAATAGATTGATCATCTATCATAAAGGCTATTTTAACTTGTACATCGGATTGGTTTGTTGAGCTGGAGATAATCGAACACGTATCACATGCTTGCGGGTTTCCCCCGATAGGGGGATGTGCATAGGTATAAATATGGCTTATTAAAATACGGTGTTGCTATCGAAGACTGAATGGTTTTAGTGCGGTATTGCCATATCGGTTTTTCATTATACTCTGCCAAGTCAAACGATAGCGTAGTATGTGAAAATTTGGAGATGTCGAGGGGCAAATACTGAATAGCCATGATTACTGTAATTGAGTACCGGTTGCCTACAATCAGTGTTTTTGGAAAATGGCCCAAAATATTTTTGCAATACCGCCCCCTATTTGGGGTGAAGCTATTGGAAGGGACGTCAAACTACTGTGAAAGGTAGGGTTTCCCCCTAATAGTGTGTTGAGTGAATAGTCTAGTTGTGATGTTGCTAATGATGAATAAGCTTCATCAAGTGATAATAATAAGTATTAAGGAGCTTAACCGTAAAGTTATGCATAGGATTACAGGGAAAGATGAAGTTAGCTCAAGCTATGAGAAGGAGAGGTTCGAAGAATATCAAAAGAATTCTGCTGACATTGTTGGGTTGTCAATGCAATCTGTTCTCGATTCACTCGGGTTTGGGGTTGTTCTTCTTCAACCGAGTAGCGAGGTTGCAGTAGTCAATAAAGCAGCGTCCACTTTGATTAATGCTCGAGATTGGGTTCGAATAACAGATAGAAGATTCAGGTGTAGTGGTAAGGCTAATGTACATATTGGGGAGCGGATAAATTTGGCAGTAAAAAGTCGAAACAAAAAATCTACTATTTTATTGCAGAGTTCTAGAAGTGGTAATGTAGATTCGTTACTTTTAACCATATCGCCACTTGGTGCTAATGGTACTGCCTTAGGTATTTTAATTGATCCATTCAAAAACGGCACAGTTGATATATTGCCTGTAAAACAGTTGTATTCTTTGACAGATGCAGAAGCAGATATCACGTCGCATCTAGCCGATGGACTTGACTACACTGCGATAGCAGCAGAAAGAAATGTATCGGTAACTACTATTCGGTCGTACTCCAAATCCATCTTTAAAAAAATGGCGGTGAACAGCCGGGCCGATGTAGTACGAAAAGTGCACACTGCTTGGATGCCGTTTAGTCTTGTGTAGCCATCGCCGATCGGTTCTCTGTCTACATTATTCATGGGGAATAGCCGCTCAGCGCCCATTCAAGCGTAGCTAGCGCTAAACAAATCCGCTTGATCGAACGCAGACGCGTAGTGCGCCACTTGCCCGGCTTGATCAGGTGAGAGGTGAAGCCATTTTTTGTCTATTGTGGATAGATACCCTGTTATTTTAAAACATCACGCCTGAATGTATATTTGGAACTACAGACATAGACAATTCTTTCTAATTTTTCTGTTGCGCCGTGAATTATGAGGGCTGTGAATGCTGGCCAAAACCCGCAGATAATTGCCGCAGAAAAAACAGGGTGAATGAATAGTGGGCATCGGGATTAAAATATTTTCTAACCAGCAGTT
>JALZUP010000269.1 GCA_023301505.1 Robiginitomaculum sp. | reverse complement strand
AAACTCACACGCGATCATGTAACGGTTGCTTTGTCAGGAGATGGCGGCGATGAACTGTTTGCAGGTTATAACCGATACTTTGATGCAAATAAGAATAAATTTATTCTCAATCAGCCGCGGGCGCTACGAAATTTTGAAGCTCATATTCTTGAGTCGGTTTCCCCGGAAACAGTACGGCGTATCAGCAAATTTCTGCCAAACGTAATCTCGTCAAAATTAACAGGAAACAAATTAAAAAGAATTCCGCCTTTATTACGGGATGGCACCGAGCTTTCACTATATCGAAGGCTTTTAAGCCGTGTAGAGAATCCCGCCGAAATGTTACTAGACTGCCCTGAACCTACTTATCCTGCATGGGAACAAGCCGCTACTGCCAACTTCGGCGGTGATTCCTACAGTTTCATGCAATACATAGACGCGTTAGACTACCTACCCGATGACATCCTGACCAAAGTTGATAGAGCAAGCATGGTGGTGTCACTGGAAGCTAGAGTGCCTATTCTTGACCACCGAATTGTGGAGTTCGCATGGACCCTACCCCAACGCATGAAAGTGCGGAACGGCACGGGAAAGTGGATACTGCGGGAACTGCTGTACCAACACGTACCACGCAATCTAGTAGACAGACCAAAAAAAGGATTCGGGGTACCGATAGCACAATGGTTAAGAGGCCCTCTTAGAGACTGGGCTGAAGATTTATTATCAGAAAGCTCACTAAAACAGACTGAAATCTTTAAGACGGAACCAGTCCTTGAAAAATGGAAGCAACACCAATCTGGCACCGTCAACTGGGACAATCATTTATGGGACATAATAAACATGCAGGCTTGGGCTACAGCAAATAGATCGTGATTTTCAATCAACCGACTACTGAATTGTAAAGTACCCGCATCAACTCTCGGCAAACCTCCCCACCTTTACGAATCACAGAATAGACCCAGAACCAGTGGCAAGCAATATCTTACCAGACATAAACTTTAACCACCTTCTGAAGGGCAGCTCTTTTAATGCAGTCGCTAAGATGCTGGGGCTCATATTTGGGTTTCTCGCTAGTTTCTTGATAGCAAGAAACTACGGTGCAGATTTAGTTGGAAACGTGGCTACGATAACCAGTGCATTCACACTGCTGTCGTTAGTCGCTCTGTTTGGCAACCAAACTTTAGTACTTAAGGTACTGCCTGAATTCATAGAAAAATACAATCATTCAACGGCTAAAAGAGTTTACTTTCAACTAATCATTATAACACTCTACTTCACCTGCGGCGTTGTAACAACATGGCTTTTTCTTGAAAAATTCACCGCCCTCACCCTGATACGCGGACTGGAACAATACACACTTCTCGTTTCAACATTGCTAGTGCTATCAGTTTTCAGACGATTGAACACTAAAACCCTCCGCGGTTTAGGGGACTATAAAATCTACTCACTCTTTGAGTTGCTGCCCCCAATTCTACTGGCTTCTACGGCAACAGTCGCAATCGCGCTCAACACCCCAGAACACTACTTTCAATACGTATACTTTCTGCCATTACTAATTATGGGCTTCCTATCATTCATATTTGTTTCCAAAACCTTTAAGTTTAAGATCAAGGGTGAAAACAATATTTTGGAAAGCCCTGCTCTTCTGCCTACTAAAGCTTCATTAATGCGTATTTCCCTACCAATGTTTGGCGTGACTCTGAGCAGTGCAATAATTGCTCATTTCGATATCCTTATGCTAAATTATTTCACTTCATCCAGCGCCGTTGGCGTTTATTCAATTTACATAAAAATAGTAGCGATAACCGCACTGGCAACACAGTCGATTAATGCCATGTTTGCCCCAACCGTTTCCAGACTATTTAGCAGCAACAAAGAACACGAACTAAAGAGCTTTGCAAAGAAAACTACTCTTCTATCATTCACCGTGACTCTAACGCTTGCAGCTATCGTATTTCTATTTCACAAACCTTTACTTGGGCTATACGGGCTAGAATTCCTAAAAGAAACACCAACGCTATACTTACTGTTGCTTGCGACACTTGTCAGCAGCTTTTTTGGGTCGGTGGGACTTTACTTAAATATGACCGGCCATCAAGTTTCGTTTTTCCGGATTATGCTGATCGCCGCAGCGATTAACATAGGCCTAAATATTATTCTAATTCCTCAATGGGGCTCAAGTGGAGCCGCCGCAGCCACCTTATTTTCAATCGCAACCTGGAACATACTGGCAACCAGAAAAATTTATATGACCTACAAATACACACTAATCTGGAGCCGCGGACGTTATGCGTAATCCCAACACCTTCATTATAGGCGCACCTAAGTGCGGGACGACTGCGCTCGCGTCATACCTTGCTGGTCATCCTAACGTGTTTATGAGTTCCCCAAAAGAACCGCACCATTTTGTTCATGAGGATATGCCTGAAAAATCTAACTACGCATCGCAGACCAAGTATCTTGAAATTTTTGAAATGGCAAATGAAAACCACCTGATCATCGCTGAAGCATCGGTATGGTATCTGTACAGCGCTGATGCCATAAAAAAAATAGCAACCTTTGATAAAAAAGCAAAACTAATTTTAATGCTTAGAAGACCAGATGAAATGGTGTATTCGATGCACAGCCAAGGGGTTGTTACATTGCAGGAAAACATCGTTGATTTTGAACAAGCCTGGAAACTCAGCGTTAGCAATACCAAGCGACTGAGCTACTCTGCACTTTGCAAAGAGCCACGGCTACTGCAATACAATCAAATCGCCAAATATGGCAAGCAACTGGCAAATGTTAAAAGTCACTTCCCAGACAGCCAAATTCACATTGTATTCTACGACGACTTCAAATTAAATACGTCTTCAGAATACAAAAGAGTTTTGCAGTTTTTAAATCTTCCCCTAGAAGAAAGAAAAACATTTCCGACAGTTAACCCTAATACCCAATTACGTAATCCAAAAGCTGGTGCAATACTAAAAAAAACCTCCCCCACATTTATGGCTGGCATCAACCGATTCAAAAAAATACTCGGTATAAAAAAATTAGGAATAAAACAGAAATTAAGAAAATTGAACGAGAAAAAAACAGAAAGACTGCCACTGAGCGCAGATTTAAAACAAGAGATAATACTTGTATACAAAGACGATATCGAGCTTTTAGCTGAAATCACCAACCGTGATCTCACACACTGGCTTTCCTAATTAGCGCCTTTACTCAATGTTACCTGAGCTGATTCCAACCAAGTAAACGAATGACTACCCACAAGCGAAGTCAACTCCTCGAGCTCTTTCAGGTATTTATTTGCCAGATATACTTCAATTTCTAACGGTATGCCCTTGCTTCGCGACACGCCAACACTTTTACTAATACCTTGCTGAGGAAAGCCGTTGACATCGATTTTTAAAAAATCACTCAGTTCATTTAAAAACGATACAGCATCAAGCTTTATATCATCATAGAAACCAATAAAAAAACGATCTCTCGGAATCACACTCAGCCAATTCCGTAATGCCGCCACGTAATCGCCCCGTTTTGTCAGCGCGTCCCCGTCGATATATCGTCGCACTTCATCAAGATCAGCCAGGTTTTCGATTTTCCCCAAGCCCGCATCAAACCTAATATGAGACCATGCCCTTTCAATTGGATCTCTTATTACGAAAATGATCTTCACTTCAGGGCACAAATTATTAAGGTGCGTGATATCAGATACATCTAGCATAGTGTACGCCGGTGTAATCTCACCGGCCACATCCGTATTACGATTTTTGAATAGACTCAAGTACCACTGATCATTGAATCGACGCGGATAGAATTTCAGCCACCACCTCAACCTTTCAGTATCAAAACGAATAAGGCTCCCTGCTAGGTTTCGAATGGCTTTCTTTCTCCAGCCACTATCTTGACTACTCACCCTCAATAAGCGATTTCCCAATTTTTCAGTTCCTAGCTCCCCTGTCGAAGGGTACTTCGCAGCGCGGTCAAAGTAATGCAGTTCTTTTTGGGGTGGAACCCAAACTTGGTGGTGGGCGCGAAAATTTGCCCAAAGCCACGTTGATGCACATTTGTGAGCACCAATTCCGATAAAATCTATCACTTTTTTGTTCATTTCACGATCACAAATTTAAGCCTTTACCGGCTGCCTCAGTGTAACCCATGACACACTGCATATTCTCAGGCTTATTCCACAACCAGCAGCCCATGTCTTGGCCAAGCCACGCCGCTGACACGTGCATATTGTCACGCACGTAAATTGAGAATAAATGTCCATTGTAGTAAGTTTACGCATCACTCTCACACTAGGTGTCATTATATGGCAACGCACTCATGAAAGGCGGACTGCACAGCGCAGTAGCCACCATGGCATTTTTGCTGACAATTGTATTTGTAACAAACTTACCTGCTTATGTTCTCACATGGCGTATCGGAATATTTCCGTACCATTTCTTTATTGGCGGTTCGGTCTTATTCCTGTTTAGCGCATTGCTCGCAGGAGGCTTCCAAAAAATACCACGCGCAAATGCTTTGCTAATCGGCTGGTTTTCACTGTTGAATTTTTTGATGCTGATATCCCTATTGCTTGTCAGTAACATCAAAGTATCGCAAGACGCATTTGTAAATATTGCGCTCTTTTCAATAATTGCAATCACTTTCATATTAATGGCGAAAGACCCAAAGATACTTAAAGCCTGCGGAACAGCTGTTGCCATCAGCGTATCCATACTTGTAGCTGTCAGTTTCATTGAATTTTTGAACCCTGACTTCAATATAATTGACGATGTCATGTTTGCTTCAAAGGGAACCGAAGGCAAGGTGCAGCGGGTCGGCGGGCTTTACGAAAACCCAAATGCCAATGGATATGCTATTGCCTTGGGAATGTTTGTAGGCCAATACTTCCTACCCAGAAACATACGTTTTATTTTCGCAATCCTTGCGGGTTTCGCCGTACTCACCACTGTCAGCCGATCAGCCATCATGCTGTGGACACTTATCATTTTTTGCAGTATCTGGACGGGCGCTTACTCCAAACACCGTGTACCCGCAAAGATCTTCGCAATTTTTATGACGACCGGCTTAGCTACCTTGCTTGTCACCGGACAGGTTCCAGCCCTGATAGAATCTGCTGGTCTCGAGCAATTAGTGAACAAAGGCATGATCGAGAGACTTTCCGGCGACTTCCTATCTCAAGAAGATGGCTCGAGTGCGAGTCGGCGAGACCTTATTTCTCAAAACATCGAGATATTCACGTCGAATCCTATCGTTGGAGTAGGACTTGGCGGATCCAATAGCATCGAATTTGATGCTCAACTAGGTAGCCATAATATGCTGCTGAAAATGGGGGTGGAACTTGGGATCATTGGAATACTGGTTTACCTTTCGCTCCTAATTGTACCTCTGCTCGCGAAATCAGCCCAGGGGACAATGTTCGTGATTTTTTACTTTTTCATGAACATGTTCACTCACACCAGCCTTGAAAAGCCGATATTCTCCATACTAATACCTATCTCGATCCTATACTTTTCTAGCATTAACCTACAGAAAAACAAACCCAAACGAAAAAGAAAACGCCGGTCAAGAGTTACTAATAATGAAGCACTTGATCGAAACCAGCACGCCAAACCTGCTTTATAACAAGCTATAAAAAAATGAAGAAATCATCATTAGAGAAAAAAAGGCACATTGTCTTCTTTATAGATTCTCTATCCGGCGGCGGAGCGGAACGTGTATGTACACTATTGGCAAACGGTCTTGCCGAGCGTCTGTATACAGTCACGGTTGCCACAATAAAGGACGCACTCCCAGCCGACTACGCGCTAAATAGCAATGTAAAGCGAACGTCTTTTTTTGCTGAAAAAAAAAGCAAGAGCTTATTAACGGCAATGACGAACAATGCAGCACTAGTACTAAAATTAAGGAAACTAATAAAGACCCACCGGCCCGACATTGTTATTTCCTTCATGACCCAAAGCAATATCGTTTGTAGCTTAGCTTGCCTTAAGTTAGAACCAATGCATATCGCATCAGAACGGAACTACCCCCCATTACAACACATTGGCAAAGCATGGAATCAACTGAGAAAATATCTCTACATTCTACCCACTGTAGTTGTATCTCAAACTCATAAAACAGACCTATGGATAAAAGCGAATACCAACTGCAATGAAACAGCTGTAATACCTAATCCAATTACATTTCCAATTCAACCGCAAGCCGAATCGAATAATAGCAAAGCAAACCTTTCTTACATTAAGGATCGAAATATCATACTTGGCGTCGGCAGACTCGTAGACCAGAAACAATTTCACACCCTTATCACAGTATTCTCAGCACTAGCAAACCGATATCACGACTGGGCTCTGATCATAGTTGGCGAAGGCCCTGATAATGCAAAGCTTCAACAACAAATAGATGACCTTCATCTACAAAATAGCGTGACACTTATGGGCAAACAGTCAGATATGGCATATTGGTATGAGCTAGCGGATATATTTGTTCTAACTTCCAAGTTTGAAGGCTATCCAAACGCACTGCTTGAAGCCATGTGCTACGGCGTGCCACCTGTTAGCTACAATTGCGACACTGGGCCCGCCTCAATAATCCAACATGAATACAACGGCCTATTGGTCCCTGCTGATAACACGCAACAATTAACAGACTGCATAAGCACATTAATCGAAAGCCCGACCCTGCGAAAAAACATGGGAAGCAATGCAAAAAAAATACTAAAAAATCACTCAGTTCATGCTGTAGTTAATCAATGGGAAGCTGTGTTCGACACCTGATTATTGACTAACCTTCATAGCCAATAGCCTTTCGCGTAAACGGATATCGGAAATAAATAAGAAGCGGCGCCACAGCCAACGAAGTCAAAATGTATCTAGCAGCACTCATCTCTTTTAACCACGATTGATCGTTGGTTATTTTGATGTCCTTTTGCATTCTCAATCGGTTCCCAGCTACATTATGACTTTGAAATAGCACCCCCCCACCCCTGACATGATCCTTCAACGAATCACACCGCACCCCCAAGAACGGGTCAATTTTATCCAATACATCTGCTGTTCTAACAACAACATCCTCATGCTTCACGCAAAGGTACCTACTCGCTGGTAATTTCCACTTCACTAGTGCTGACAATATCGCGCTAATATACAACTCTTTGATCGTGGTCGCATAGGATCTAGAAGACAAGTCTTTTTGTACGCCGCCTTCCAAATTCTTTTCTATTGACCGATTCAACGAGTAACACACAGCTCTCGGATCCCTAACCATGTGAATTACATAATATTCAAACTCACTTCCGCCTAAAAGATTGTATAGGCGCATAGGAACTTTGGACGCATCTACCAACCAGTTAGAATCAGCCCTCTCAAGAATCGAGTTGAAAAACGCGTGAGCATAAAGCACGTAGGCATTTCGTCGCAGTGTTTGCACGTTTCTTTTTTGTTTTGATACCGAAAAAATCGTCCGCCAATTTTCCATTTTCCTAGTAACCAGAGCAATTTCGCTAGGTTCTTGCTCTAAATGGCTTTCAATAGAGCTCTGCACCCCTGACCAAAACTCACAATCTGATGCTCTTTTTCCACAGGAGCAATATTCATTAGTAACCCAACCAGAAATTACGTAATTATTGATTTCACCAGCAGAAAAAACACCGTCAATATTCCCAAGAAGAATGTTAAGTATCGTAGACCCGCTACGAGCGTGCCCCATAATGTAAACGATATTCTTTGTAGTTACTGACTTCATTACCTTTAGCTACGCCTCGCGATATTTTAAAGTATGAGATAGTTTATCAGCTTACTAAAAGAGCAAACCACACTCACATTCGTACCCTATTTCGATTTTCAAGACTTCTAGTAACTGCCGCAAACCAATTTAAACCTGCACTCACATTGTGCAAGCCACAATACGGTTTGCGACACCCCCTAAACTGATTAAAACACTCGCCGAAGTTTCGGCTAACCAGCTTCTCAGTTACAAAGTCGAACTTTCAAGCACCAATGTCAGCTTAGCTCTCTCAATATTTTTGTCGGCTTTGATAAAGCCACCAAGCTACTCATCGCACACAACACTCAAGGGAAATAGCGGCTTGTATTATATTC
This sequence comes from Robiginitomaculum sp., assembly GCA_023301505.1. Taxonomy (GTDB): domain Bacteria; phylum Pseudomonadota; class Alphaproteobacteria; order Caulobacterales; family Maricaulaceae; genus Robiginitomaculum. Next base: position 6,443 of record JALZUP010000269.1, on the reverse strand, counting down.
TCCTCATTTGACTGAAAAGATTAAGTCCACAAAAAATGCACTAGCCGCGCAGTTTTCACGTGATTTAACACCCACTTCAGACTCAGAACCCAAATCAAAATGCGCCGAAACAAGCTGACTGTCAACTAGAGAAACCTCACCCTAACGTGAGGACATAGTGCACAGCAAACAACCCAACCTTCCCAAACCTTGCAATGTGGGTTGACTCACAAAAAAAAGACAAACCGACCATACGAGCGTCACAGCATGCACATCTTACCTCAAACTTTATTTTATGGTGTCGTGGCACGTTCCTCACTCAAAAAATCAGACCGAATCGACAGCTTACCTTAAGCTAAGGTCCTACAATCTATATCGACTGTACTTGGGAGTCATTCCTAAAAATCCTACTTCTCATCGATCACAGAGCATAACAGCAAGTAACGCTCGGCCAGAGCTTCAGAAACTGCAAATATGTATGATCTTTAACGACGAACTGGTTAAACTGCAACTTTCGAAGCTGCATTAATTAGTGGCATTGGAGCGCCTTTTGAGTCGTTTCGCTTGCCTTTACATCTAGGAAGGTTTCCCACCCATGAAACTTAGCGCACTTACCACAACACTAGGCCTCACCATCCTAGCCGCAGACATTCTTTTTGCTCAAGTTGCCACACCTCAAAACCCAACGATTGATCTGGCTTCTGAGCAACCGACAATAGGAACTGATGGGGATACTACTTATCCACACGCTATCGAATTAACAGCAGAAACATGCAGCACACCTGCCAACTGGACACAATCCTTAGGCCCAACTAGCGTCGAAATATTAGGCTCTGGCAGCCAAGCCGTAGCACAAATCAACCAACCAGGAAGCTACGGTTTCGAGTACAGCTGCTGTAGTTTCGATCGAAAATCCTCCCTTATAAACAGCAACTCACTAGTGGGGTTTGGAGAAAACACCACAGGCGGGCTTAATTCTAACGGGTTTACTGTTGTCTCAAATACCAACGATGATGGCCCAGGCTCTTTGAGGGAAGCACTGAGTTTAAGTGGTCCAAATTGGATCATTTTTGACACCGCGCTGAACGGGCGCACGATCTACCTGAATAGCCCAATAAACGTTAAAAACCCAGACATCACAATCGATGGTCGAGGCTCGACCGTAACTGTCTCACCAGCCCAAAACAATATGTTTTTAATTGCATTCAGGGGGGGCAATACAATTCTACACGGAATAAAGCTTGACGGCCAAGGACTCACAGCGACTGCACTGATGCTTCGCCAGGGTTACAACTACTGGATTGATCATCTAACAATAACCAACTTCCAAAATGACGATGCTATTTCAATCGGACAAGGGGGCAAAACCGATAGCGCGTCCGAGATCACCATTTCCAACTACAAGGTACACTCAACATCAAAAGGCATTCTCTCTGGGGGCAATGGAAACTATCCAGACTTCCCAACAAACCGGGTTACAGTTCATAGTAGTGAGCTAGCAGCCGGCGAAAGAAACCCCAGAGTACAGTATGGGTCAATTTATCATGTCTTTAATAGTTATATTCACTCCTTTAAGTACGTTGGCATGGAGGCTGGGCGTAACGCCAAGCTCATATCAGAAAACAATGTATTCTCCGCACTAACCGCGAACAACCCCAAAAACGCTCAAACTGGACGCTACGCTTCCTCCAATATATTCCCCGCTGAACTCCCCAACGGACCAATTGGACACATTTACTCTCGAGGCGACTTATTTCTAGATGACTCCGCATCTTCCGGCTCGATTAACCCAACCACCCCGACCCCCTTCAACATCCCTTACAACTACGAATTATTAGACGTGAATTTAGTTAGAGACGCAGTACTGCAAAAAGCCGGTGCCGAGAATATCAATAACAGCTTGAATCAGTGTCAAGTTCAGCGCATATCGCAGACCGTCCCGTAGAAAAAAACAAACAAACAGCACAATAATCTACAGTTGTACAGATCGCTTACGGCACACAACCAGTTAACAAACTCTTTCTGGACAGTGATAACACTTCTGTAAGTTGTAAGCTTATTGCTCCACTCGTTTACCACGACGATTGTTATACTCTTCGACACCTACCAGATACTTAGCAAAGCCACTAGATCAAACCAATCTCTATGCCTGACGAGACGATAATAACAAAGCCTACACGGCCCATCTGCTTATTCTTACCAAGCCTAGCAGGTGGTGGCGCAGAACGCGTATTCGTGACGATCGCCAACGAAATAGCCAGTCGAAATATTCCAGTCGACCTGATCATTGCAAATGGAAAACAATTAGATTACCTCAGTGAAGTAAGTGACCGCGTTAACACCATTATACTCGGCGTGCCCCGAACTTTATTTGCCCTTCCAAAGCTAGCGACTTACCTGCGACAAAACAAGCCTTTATCAATAATGACAACAATGGCACAAGCCAATTTTATAGGGAAAGCCGCGCTTTTAATAACCAAAGGTAGTAACACTAAACACATAATTCGGCAAGCAATCGCACCTGGTATTATGCCGATTAAAAATGCTCTCATAACCGCCATACTGAAACCATTAACTTTACACATGTACAGACACGCTGGCTGTGTAGTATCAGTTTCAAATGAAATGGCAGAATTACTGCAACAACAGTACGGCATTGATAGTAATGTAAAGACTATTTTCAACCCTATTGATACAAACAATCTTCAAATCCTCGCTCACGACAGCCCTGAAAAAAAAACACCATGGGGTGACAAATACTCCAGCGTAATAATCGGGGTAGGACGCCTGAACAAACAAAAAGACTTTCAAACCCTGATTAAGGCTTTCTCCATCGTGCTCCAATCAGAAAAAGCAAAGCTTATCATACTAGGCGAAGGACCTGAGCGGGCTACACTACAGGCTACTATTAACGAATACGGTCTAACAGATCATGTGTGGATGCCTGGCTTTATACAAAACCCGTTTCCTTATATGCAAAATGCAAATGTATTTGTTTTATCTTCGAAATACGAAGGACTACCAAATGCACTAATACAAGCCCTCTTGCTTGATACGCGCTGTGTATCGACTCGCTGTCCAACCGGACCCACGGAGATACTAGAAAACGGAAGACTGGGAACACTGGTAAACATTAGCGAATACGAATCAATGGCGGCAGCGATCATAAACAGCCTGAACAAACCTAACATGAATTCCACTGATCGCAGCACGATACAGAATAGGTATTCGGCCACGAAAATTACAGATCAGTATTTAGATGTATTACTACCCAACGAGCATCATCCTCAACCAGAGAGGATTGCCAGTAATTAATGAGGCTTGGCTAACATTTAATAAAAACGAATTATCTCCTTTTGACCAAGCTACCCCTGCTGTTACAAAAAATTAAAACCGCGGCTTTCCCAAACATTAACATGTAATCGATTCATAAATTCATGAGCATTAAAAAGCAACAAAGCATCCTTTGTGTAATACCTACCTTGGGACACGGTGGCGCGCAAAAAGTACTCGTTAATCTGGCACACCAACTTTCCCAACACCACTCTGTAAATCAAAAATACAGCGTATCCATTTTGACATTTAGGAGCAATAAAGATAATTTTCATACCGTCAATGACATTATCAACCTTGAATCACTGAATATTGTTGACGGTAACGCCGTATCATTTTTTACCATATTCAAGGCACCTTTAAAATTAAGGCGATTCATTCAAAACAGCAACCCAGATGTAATACTGGCTTTTCAAGACATCGCCAATTTTCCAGTACTAATGGCAACCATAGGGCTCAACAAAAAAGTAGTAGTCTCAGAACGCCAGGACACTCGCTTCTATTCTTACGCAATCATCCGAAAAATTATCCGTTTTTTTTTATACCCAAATGCTATGAAAATAGTAGTGCAAACCACTATTGTGGAAAAACAACTACCCAACTTTTTAAAACCGAAGATAGAAATAATACCCAATCAGGTTGACGCTTTGGATACGAAGATCGCCAACCCCCTCGGAGATCGTCGTCACATAGCAATTGCTGTGGGTAGGCTCGAGGATCAAAAAAACTTTGATTTACTGATAGAGGCTGCAACACACCTTAGAGCTTATAGACATCGATGGCAGATAGATATCTACGGTGAAGGTTCTCTTAGGGCGAAACTTCAATCAGAAATAGAGTCCAAGAATTTGTTAGGCTTTGTAACCTTAAAAGGTGCGAAAAATGACATCATGACCAAACTAGGTGAGGCCGACCTCTTCCTTTTCCCATCCAAATACGAGGGATTCCCGAATGCACTGGGGGAAGCGGTGGCTTCCGGCTTGCCTTCAATTGCATTTAAAAACGTAAGCGGCAACACTGATTTGGTACATCATCATAAAAACGGAATACTCCTAAAGGAATGCGAACGAAACCCCCTAGACTTCTCAACTTCTGTTCAGTATCTTTTGGATCGACCAAAACTTAGAGCACAATTCAGTCAACACTGCCCTAAAGTTATCCAACCATTCTCCGAACAATCTATTTTTCATAAATGGGTCAAAACGCTAGGATTGTCACTTTAATTCATACCGCAACTTTAGAGACTTGCTGCTACACCGCAGACACCTACCCCATGGCGCACACGCGGGCTTGAGTAGGCTGTCAGGTGGCGATGCCCCTCCCATACCCCGCGCATGGATACGCGCACTTTCACAAAATGCACAAAGAAAACAACCAAAGTGAAGAACAACCCCAAAACCATATTATGGCAACTACAACGTACAAGTCACGAGTGATACCATCAGGTCTATGGGGCTCCCAGAGGCACACACTAAGCATTCACCTAGCTATTTAAACTAAACCTCGCACTACTCATTAATCAAGTGAGAATCAAATAGGAAAGCGCCATTGTGGTCGAAAATTCACACGCACAAGGAAAGGAAAGCGGTACGCGTTATTAATCAGGAAAGGAGCCGACAATCACTGTTCATCGCCCTAGAGGATTATGGATCCCGAACGGAAGCTATCAAAAAACAATCAGAAATTAAAACTCAATCAAAATCTCTTATCAATCAAGCCGAAATATTCGCGAATATCATCAAAACGTGAAAAAAGATGAAACGGCATGTTTTTTAAAAATTGACAAATTCACCCACATTATGAACAAAAGACTCTAATCATGTGTAGCGATAATATAAAAATAGCACCTACGTTCATAGGAGCTGGAGCAACTAAGTCTGGTAGTTCATGGCTCTATGCAAACTTATCCAATCACCCAGATATTTACGCACCAGTGAAAGAAGTTAGTTACTTTAATGATAACTTAGAAAAGGGACTTGAATGGTATCAATCTCTATTTGAATCAGGACAACAATTTTCACACAGCGGAGAAGTTACCCCAACCTATTTATACAACCCTGACATACCGAAAATTATTGTAGAACAGCTTCCAAACACTAAAGTAATATTCATTCTTAGAAACCCAGTACATCGCTCATATTCACAATACAAAAGCAATTACTACACCGGCCAAACTAAAAGTAAAAATTTTCAACTATACCTAGAAGAAAATCCATCAAGCCTGCAAAGAGGCTACTACTTTCAACATTTGAAGCCTTGGTTTGAGCATATACCTGCATCGAATATAAAGATTTTCATTTTTGAAGAGGCTACCAGCAACTTAGAATATTTCAAAAAAGATTTAGCTGACTTTTTAGATATCGACGTTGCTGGATTTCACACTGACAAACTTGGCGAGAAGGCTAATGCATCAAATGCCCCCAAACTTCGGCTACTTTATCAAGCTGGATTTTACGTATCACAGCTCGCTCGACGCTATCGGCTTTTTAAGATGTCAAAAATTATAAACAGGACTGGCAGTAAATTTTTCGCACTCATTGGCGACAGCACGAAAACGGCCCCCCCCCTAGATGAACACTACTATGAACAACTTATCTCAAGGTATCAAACCGACATAGCACAACTCAGCGAACTTATGGGGCGTCATACCCCTATTTGGAAATAACCTGAGCTTGTAGCTATAACCAACAATCGCGCATAAGTTAAAATAAGGCGAATGTGCATTTCTTAAATGCGCATCAGGAAATGAACCATTATCCCGAATACACACGACATAGACGAACAGCTTACCAAACCCTACGACTTAATATTCCATCTAGACACACGGATATTAATATGAGAAACAACGCTAGGCTAAGGGCAAATGCAAAAGCCCCGGCCCAGCAAATTCAAGTACAAGAATCGTGCGTACGCGGCATCAACTGCTTGGGATTCAAAAATAGCAATTGCGTGAGATTGCCAAAATTTGGTAAGCGATCTATCTAGCCATCCATGAAAGTGTTGACATTGTGCGTTTGGTTATGACACTACGATGCAGGATAGGTTTTGAAGATGACTCGCACTTTCTCTGGAGTGAGATTCCAGGGTAACAAGCGCTCATAGTCTTCTATCGTATTTGCATTGGGTAGCTC
>JALZUP010000268.1 GCA_023301505.1 Robiginitomaculum sp. | reverse complement strand
GTCGAAGGCAATCAGCTCCACGAAAAAGCTCATGACGGGAAATCCGAGACCGCCGGAAAAACCCGCATCGCCCGCTCGCTTTGGCTCAAATCAGACCAGCTAGGACTGATCGGGCAAGCGGACATCGTCGAATTCCACGACAACGGGCAAGTCGTTCCCGTCGAATACAAACGCGGCAAACCAAAAAAAGACGACTCCGATCGAGTACAAATCTGCGCTCAAGCAATGTGCCTCGAAGAAATGAAAAACGTCTCGATCCAAACTGCCTACCTGTTTTATGGCAAACAACAAAAACGAACCAAAGTCACAATCGACGAAGCGCTTCGCGAAACCACTCGATCAAAAATCAAACGCCTGCGGCAGATGATCGAACAACGCGAAACACCGGTCGCAAAACGCATGCCCAAATGCGACAAGTGCTCGTTGATCGAGCTCTGCATGCCCGACACTCAGCGGCTCAGCCGAGGCACCCAAGCATGGAACGAGCGTCAGTTTTCGCTCACCACTGACTCACAGCACCCAGAAACCGACGCGTTTGATACCGGCCTGACCGAAATTGAGCGACCATGAAACGCCACTTGAATACATTGTTTGTAACCACCGAAGGCGCCTACCTTAAAAAAGACGGCCAAGCGGTCGTCGTCTCCATCGAAAAAGAAAACAAGCTCCGCCTACCGCTGCACAATCTCGACGGCATCGTTTGCTTTGGCAACATCATGTGCAGCCCGTACCTGATGGGAGCCTGTGCTAAAGCCGGAGTCTCGATCTCCTTCTTGACGATGTACGGCGGATTTATCGCAGCCGTCAACGGTTATTCCCCCGGCAATGTCCTTCTCCGCCGCGAGCAATACCGCTGGGCCGACACGCCCGAAAGAACACTCGAAATCGCTCAGCATTTCATCGCCGCCAAAATTGCCAACAGCCGCAACACACTTCTAAGAGCTGCCCGCGACACCTCCGTCGTCGAGTCCAAAGAGAAACTCAAACAAGTCGCCAAGCGGATGGCTCACAACATCACCGCTGCTCGCAGCTGTAACAATCTCGACTCACTACGTGGTATCGAGGGCGAAAGTGCCAACACCTACTTTTCGGTTTTCAATCACATGATTGCCCCACGAGTCGAGGGCTTCGAGTTCACGGGGCGGTCGCGCCGACCGCCGTTAGACCGAATCAATGCCTTGCTCTCATTCCTGTACTCCATGCTAACCCACGACGCTCGCAGTGCCTGCGAAGCCACAGGACTCGACGCCGCCGTTGGATTCCTTCATCGTGATCGCCCCGGCCGGCCAGGATTGTCGCTGGACTTGATTGAAGAATTCCGAGCCTTCATCGCCGACCGACTAGCACTTTCATTGATCAATCGCAAACAAATTCAAGCCAAAGATTTCGAAGTCACCGAAAGTGGAGCGACTTTGTTGAAAGAGCAGCCTCGCAAAACAGTTTTAACAGCGTATCAAAAACGTAAGCAGGACACGATCACACATCCGTTCCTGAATGAAAAAACCACGGTCGGCTTGCTGATCCACTTGCAAGCTCGACTATTGGCCAGGTACTTGCGTGGCGACACCGACGACTACCCACCGTTTTTGTGGCGTTAAAATTGGCACAGCACGAAACACGATTCATGAATCTCGGGCCCTTTCGAGAAGCCTGCAGGTGGCGGCGGTGCTTCCATCCTGCCTTTCGCGGATGTCAATCTAGCAACGCTGGCGCCACCTACAACGGTTGCATTTGCTGCGCACTTAAAATGAAATTTAAACGGCTTGTTGTTAAAACCTTACCCAACAATTTTTTTGACCGATGTATTTGCTGTTTTGTAGCGAAGCATTTGAACAAGCACTAAGTTTTCTGAAGAACCGTAAAACTAAACTTTGAATTGGAAATTGCATGTACGTTCTGGTTACCTACGACGTCCGTACTCAAGACGCAGATGGCCGACGTCGTCTTCGTCGAATCGCGAAAGTATGTCTCGACTATGGGCAGCGAGTCCAGAATTCCGTGTTTGAGTTATTGGTCGATCCGACTCAGTGGGCCGAGTGCAAGGCGAAACTGGTCAAGGAATACAAATCGGATGAAGACAGTTTACGATTTTACTATCTAGGGTCAAACTGGAAACGCAAGGTAGAGCACTTTGGCACCAAGCCATCGTTAGATTTCGAGGGCCCACTGATCATTTAGCCGCTGTTAGATCTCAATACTAATTTGGTTTGCCTCGCAGTAAATTCGCACCGGCTTACCACAAGGCGAACGTAAAGCGACAGGCTAATACTGGGGAGGTTCGCGATCGCTTAAAACCAAGGCATCTATTGGCGAATCTTATCAACCGCAGTTTAGCGGCTCACAGCCGCCCCTCTTGCCCCCTAGGTTCGCGAAACCATCTGCCTATCGCTCTACACGGCAAGCACTTACACTACCGCAGTCGCGCCCTCACGGGCGCGTGGATTGAAACAGTTGCGGCCGATGCAGCAACGTCAAGATTATGCCGGTCGCGCCCTCACGGGCGCGTGGATTGAAACCACTAGTCGAGCACCGGATAACTCGCGACGAGATG
>JALZUP010000267.1 GCA_023301505.1 Robiginitomaculum sp. | reverse complement strand
TTAGAGAGTCTCTAAGCTGGGTTTTTTCTTGTTTTTAAGATGCAGCCCTGCGCTAATTAGGTTAGCCTGTAGTCTATGCCCGAATCTCCTATATCTGAGCCTATATCTATTTTGCGACTGCCGCCTGAAACGGTCAACCGCATTGCGGCTGGCGAAGTGGTAGAGCGCCCCGCTAGCGTTGTTAAAGAGCTAGCTGAAAATGCGCTAGATGCTGGGGCAAGGCAAATTGACATTCGCACAGAAGGCGGCGGGCGCGGCTCCATAGTCATTACAGATGATGGCAAAGGCATGAGCAAAGAGGAGCTTGTGCTGGCCATTGAGCGCCATGCCACATCCAAGCTAAAACCCTCGGCTGATGGGAGCTGGGATTTGCTTAATATTGCGACAATGGGCTTTCGCGGCGAGGCTTTGCCCTCCATTGGCTCGGTCGCGCGGCTAAGCATTACAACGCAAATTTTGGGCGCAGATCAAGCCTGGGAGCTATCTGTGAATGGCGGGCAAATGAGCGGGCCGCGTCCTGCTGCGCGTACGGGTCTGTCAGGCACGCGCCTAGAGGTGCGCGATTTATTTTACGCCACGCCTGCGCGTCTGAAATTTTTAAAAACGGAACGCTCTGAAAATATGGCCATTACCGATGTCGTCAAACGCTTGGCTATGTCGCGTCCTGATGTTGGCTTTACGCTGGGTAATGGGACGCGGACTCATTTTCGCGTTGCCGCGCAGAGCGCTGATCATGATGGACGGCTGAAACGTCTTGCGCAGATTTTAGGCCATGAATTTGGCGAGAATGCCCTGCAAATAGATGCAGAGCGAGAGGGCATTAAACTGACGGGCTATGCAGGGCTGCCGACCTTTTCGCGCGGGGCGGCGACGCATCAATATTTGTTTGTTAATGGCCGCCCTGTGCGCGATAAATTGCTCAATGGCGCGCTGCGCGGAGCCTATCAAGATTTTCTGGCGCGGGATCGTCATCCTGTGACCGCGCTTTATCTGGACCTTGATCCTCATCATGTGGATTGCAATGTCCATCCTGCCAAAACCGAAGTACGCTTTCGCGACCCCTCCATGGTGCGCGGCCTAATCGTTGGCGCGCTGCGTCACGCTTTGGCGGGGGCAGGGCACCGAGCTAGCACCACCGTCTCTGACTATGCGCTGGGCCGTATTCGTCCCCAAGGTGTTCAACCTGCCTTTCAGCAAAATTATGGCGGCTATCGCCCTCATCATGGCGGGCCAGCCTCGCCTGCATTGCAGCCTTTGGTCGATGGGTTTTCTGCCAAGGTAGAAGATGGGGCGCAGCATTTTCAGGGTAATTATTCAGACATTCGCCCCGATAGTCATCAGCGCGAATATGGCGCTGAAGGTCATGATATGGCTCACAGCCCGCCAGCAGAGGATTTAACCGAACGCCCGCTTGGCGCGGCGCGCGCGCAATTGCACGAGACTTATGTCGTTGCGCAAACGCGCGACGGCATTGTGATTGTCGACCAACATGCCGCCCATGAGCGTCTTGTCTATGAGCGGATGAAAACAGCAATGGCGGATAAGGCTATAGAGCGCCAAGCTTTGCTCATACCAGATATTGTTGATTTGGGTGAGGATGAGGCGGCGCGGCTTTTGGCACGCTCTGATGAGCTTGCACAAATGGGCTTGATGATAGAGCCTTTTGGTACAGGCGCGGTGGCTGTGCGCGAGACGCCCGCCTTGCTGGGCGAGATGAATGTTCAGGGTCTGATACGGGATTTATCAGATGATATTGCGCAATATGATGAGGCGCTCTCGCTAAAAGAACGCTTCGAACATGTCTGCGGAACCATGGCATGTCATGGCAGCGTGCGCGCGGGGCGGCGGCTCAATGGGCCTGAAATGAACGCCTTGCTACGGCAAATGGAAGACACGCCCCATAGCGGACAATGCAATCATGGCCGCCCGACCTATGTGGAGCTAAAATTGGCCGATATTGAGCGGCTATTTGGGCGGCGCTGACGACGCTATCCCTCTCAATAAGATTATCTGAAAAAAATATTCTCTTTACTGCTGAATTGACGTGATTTTAATCTCTGGGTTTGTAAGTAAAGATTATGGTTAAAATTGGATTTATAAAGCTATGCACGATCGGCCTATTTGGCTATTTATGTAGCAATATCGCCTTTGCGCAAAATGCGCCGAAAATTTCAAAAAACACGGCTGTTCAGCATTATGCTATGTCGCCCGAGCAGACGGCTCAGAAGACTGCTGAGCAAGCGGTAACGCGCTCACAGCAAGCGCCAATTCGCCGCGTAAATATTGCTCAGATTGATAGCCGTTTAAACAGGTTGATGGACGAGCGCGGTATGGTCGGGCTGGGGGTAGCAATCATTGAAAATGGCGAGCTAGTCCATGTTAAAGGCTATGGCCAAACAGTTGCAGGCGGGACGCAGCCTGTTACCGCGGATACTCTTTTTCGCTGGGCGTCTTTATCCAAAGGCGTGGCCGCTACGATGGTGGCCAAGCTAGATGAGGCGGGTCAATTACGTTTAGATGCGCCCATTGCGCGTTATGCAAGCTCTTTGCGTTTACCTGAGCGCGGAGAGCGCGAAGCCAAGGTTGAGCATGTGCTTAGCCATCAGCTTGGCATTGTGCGTAATGCATATGATAACCGGCTAGAGGCGGGCGCTCATCCGCTCGATATTCGCGCGTCGCTCGCAGAACTGCCCGTGCAATGTCAGGTCGGCACATGTCATGGCTATCAAAATGTCGCCTTTGATGCGAGCGCAGAAATGGTAGAGCGCGTGACGGGGCTGTCTTATCAAAAAGCGGTTTCAGATTTTATATTTGCTCCGCTGGGCATGCGCTCTGTAATCAGTAGCGCGCGTGATTTGGTCAATGCGCCCAATTGGGCCAGACCGCATAATTCTGCGGGTAATAATGTTTATCGCCGCATTGAAGAGAGCTATTTTAGCGTGCCCGCTGCGGGCGGCATTGTCAGCTCTGCGCGAGATTTGGGGATATGGATGCGCGCGCAAATGGGCGCCGCGCCGCAAATTATCTCGCAAAATGTTCTGTCCAATACGCAAGAGGCGCGCGTGACAACGCCGCGCGAACAAGACCGCGCCCGTCGTTATTTTCCCTATATTGATACGGCCGAATATGGCCTTGGCTGGCGGGTTTATGATTATGCGGGCCGTAAGGTGATTGGTCACCGCGGCGCAGTGGATGGTTACCGCGCCATGATCATGTTTGATCCAGAGCTAAAGACTGGCGTGGCCGCCATGTGGAATAGCGGCACTAATCAACCTGTTGGATTGCAAATGGAGGTCATGGATATGGCCTTTGGACTGCCATCCCAAGATTGGCTCTATCTGGAGGATGGCCCAGATTTTAACGCTGTTAAACGGCTGGCTAGTAAATTGAAATTGGCCCAGCCCCGCCAGATAGCTGCGCTAGGTGATGTGCCTGTGCCGAGCTTATCTCCGCTCAAAGAAGAGCAAAGAGAACAACAAATCGTGCGCCGCGTCTTTCGTGAGGAAGTGCCCCTGCCTCCCGTCAACAGTAATGAGCAATATGTAAACTTTATATATGGGCCGCTACAAAGGCGCTAATATCTGACACGACTTTGGCGCTATGCAAATCATGGTGCACCTCATGGGCGCTATCTTCATAGGCAATGTGGCGCGCATTTGGCGCAATGCTGGCAAAAAGCGCGCTGGCCTCATAGCTAGTTAAGACATCTTGCGTGCCATGGGTAATTAAAAGCGGATAGCTAAATTGATCCGCGCGCGCGGCGCAATCCTCTCCATTATCAAACAGGCTTTGGCCTAATTTTAAGCCAAGATAGCCATGATTAAGTGGGTCATCTTCATAGGCCTTGCCTTGCTCTGGCAGGGTTGAAATATCTGGGCCTTTAAAGCGGCTTTGTACCCGTGCATTTGGCTTAAATTTGGTGATAATTTTAAACAGGCTTAGCAATATTGCCGGAACAGATTTAGTGGGCATAATCAGCGGAGCTTGGGCAATGACGGCTTTTATCGCCAAATCTTTGTGGTCAAGCGCATATTTTAACGCTAACCCGCCGCCCATAGAATGGCCCATTAAAATCAGGGGAGTCTTTGGAAAGCTGCTTTGGGCTTTGTCGATGATTGTTTCAATATCGCCGCATAAGACATCTGCGCTCTCAGCCAGACCGCGCGGGCCGCGCGTTTTGCCATGGCCATGTAAATCCGCCGCGCAGACAGCAATACCGCACTGACATAAATCTGCGGCAAAATTTTCATATCGCCCAATATGCTCGCCCAGCCCATGCACCAAAGCGATAATAGCTTTGGGCGCATCTGGCTGCCATATTTTGCCGTGCAGAATATGCGAATCTGCTCGGCTTAGGCTTGTGAATTGACGTGTTTGCATAATCGCCCCATTTTGCTTTAGGCTTAGTTTAGCGGGTTTGGCGCATAAAAGCTACCTTTGCCGCGCCCCAAACCCGCTCTTCTAGTAGTTCAAATCCGCGCGGGGTGAGCTCTTCATCGGCCGCCATTTCATAAATGATACAGGCATTTTTGGCGAGCAAGTCTTGGGAGGCCAGCTTGGCTAAAACGGGTAAGCCCAAGCCTTTGCCATAGGGCGGGTCTATAAATATATGGGTGAAGGGGCCGCGTAAATTGGCCGCCGCGACACGCAGCTTTGTCGCGTCACGCCGGTGCAGGCGGGTGGAGCCGCCAAGGCCGAAATTATCAATATTTTCGCGAATGGCGGCGCGCGCAAGCGGAGCGGTTTCAACAAAGAGGCAAAAGCCTGCCCCGCGCGAGATAGCTTCAAGGCCCAGCGCGCCGCTTCCTGCAAAAATATCTGCAATAATGGCACCCTCCATTGGCATAGACCAGTCAGCATGACGCAGAATGTTAAAAATAGACTCGCGCGTTTGATCCGAGGTTGGCCGCGTGCCGCGCCCTTTCGGCGTGGTTATATTTCGTCCCCGATGGATACCTGTCACAATACGCATATCCGCTCCTTTTATCGCTTTGTGCTTTTGGAGGTTTGGGAGCTTTTGGGGCTTTTCGAATTATAGGTTTGCCGCCGATTTTTATTTCCTGAACGCGCGGTTGATGATTTGCCAAATGTGCGTCCGCCTTTTTTGACGACAGGGATTTTCTCTCCTGAACTTTGCGCGCTGCTTTGTGCTTTATCTTTATCTTGGCCTTTGCGGCTTGTGCGCGGGCCTGTTTTTTGATGAGTAGGACGACCCGTCGGAATGTCAACGAAATGCCCGACTTGGTCGCGTAAAATGCGCCGCTGTACTTCGTCAACCTGTCCCTTTTCAAGGCTGCCAAGTTGAAACGGGCCATAGGCCAGACGAATGAGGCGGTTCACTTCGAGCCCTAATGTATCAAGGGCGCGGCGCACTTCGCGGTTTTTACCCTCACGTATGGTGACATTGATCCACGCATTATCCCCTTGCTGGCGATCGAGTGTGGCTTCAATCGGGCCTGTTTTAACCCCGTCAATCATGACGCCTTTTAACAGCTTATCAAGGGCGTCTTGGGTGACGCGGCCAAAGGCGCGGGCGCGATATTTACGCGCCCATGCTGTGCTAGGAAGCTCTAGCGCGCGGGCAAGCTCTCCATCATTGGTCAGGAGCAATAAGCCTTCACTATTCATGTCTAGCCTGCCAACGGAAATTACGCGCGGCAGACCCGATGGGAGATTGTCAAAAACGGTGGCCCGTCCCTTGGGGTCATTATGGGTGGTCATCAGGCCAGGCGGTTTATGATAGCGCCACAGGCGCGGCGGCTCTTTGGCGGCAATAGGGGCCCCGTCAAATAAAATGACATCTTTGGCGGTGACTGTATGGGCCGCGCTTTTTAAAATTGTGCCATTAACGCTGACACGGCCCGCCTCAATCAGGCGCTCGCTCTCACGGCGCGAGGCAATGCCCGCCCGCGCCATCACTTTTGCAATACGTTCAGGTGCATTAGCTTTAGGGGTATTAGCGGCGCTGCTATTTGTTCCCACGGCTTTTGACGCGCCCGGGGCTTTCGCCCTTGCGGTTTTAACTTTTTTCGGCTGTTTATTTTGACCCGTCACTTGACGCCTTTAATTTTTAGGTGAATGCGGGTGTTATGACGGATGAAGATTTTATGCAACTGGCCATTATACAGGCCCAGCGCGCGGGGGACGCAGGTGAAGTCCCCGTGGGCGCAATTATTATTGGCGCGGGGGGCGAGCTTATTGCCAGCGCGGCTAATCGCCCGATCACAGATCATGACCCCAGCGCCCATGCCGAAATTGTGGCTTTGCGCCAAGCGGGGCAAAAAATTGGAAATTACCGCCTCACGGGCTGCACGCTGTATGTCACATTAGAGCCCTGCACAATGTGCGCGGGGGCTATATCTCATGCGCGCATAGGGCGGCTGGTTTACGGCGCGCCAGATGTGAAAGGCGGGGCGGTGCAAAATGGCGCGCGGTTTTTTGATAGCCCAAGCTGTCATCACAGCCCAGAGATTATAGGAGGTGTTTTGCAACAAGATTGCGCGGCGTTACTAAAAGATTTTTTCAAAGCTCGCCGCGCGCAAAAAGCCCGCCGCTCGCAAATGGACAGCTCACAAATGGACAACTCGAAGAGAGATGAGGCTTAAATAAGAATGGCTCAAAATCTTCGCGAGATAAGCACAGCCTCATTGTCTGTATCGCCTAAGCCGCCCTCTTGGAGCGGTAAATTTGGTAGTCATCAGCTCTGGGGGTATATCTTTGCGGCTATTGGCGCGATGTTTTTCTCCATGAAAGCTATTTTCGTCAAATTGGCCTATCTGCCCAATAGCGATATGGCGGCGGCGGATATGGCGATTATGGGCGAGGTTGATGCGGTCACGCTGTTGACCCTGCGCATGATGTTTGCTGTGCCTGTCTATATTTTGATTTGGCTGTTGACCTATCGCAAGATCAAACAGCGGGGGCAGGCTTTGCCGAGCAAATCATTATTTATCAAAGCCGCTCTTTTGGGCTGCATCGGCTATTATATAAGTAGCATACTTGATTTTCATGGCCTCAAATTTATCACCGCCCAGCTTGAGCGCCTTTTGCTTTTTACCTATCCCGCTTTTGTTGTGATATTGGGCGCGATCTTTTTTGGCCATAAGGTCACGCCAAGAGCAATTGGATGTATTGCGCTGGCCTATAGCGGCATTTTGGTTGTGTTCGCGGGCGGCGAAATTGCGACGGGAAGCAATGTTGCATTAGGCTCAACCTTGCTGATGATTTGCGCCGTTTTCTTTGCTTTGTTTCAGCTCATGGCCAAGCCTGTCATCACGCAAATGGGCAGCACGCATTTTACCTGCGCGGCGATGACAATGGCAGGCATCGTTGTGTTTTTGCATTTTCTGACGGTCAATATAGAGGCTGGCACATTGGGCACAGCGCTTGATTTGCCCGCGCGCCTTTGGGGGCTAGGCGCGGCGATTGCGGTGTTCTCGACGCTGCTGCCGTCATTTTTAGTTAATATAGCTTTGGGCCGTATCGGGACGCAGGCCGTTGCAACCATTGGTATGATTAGCCCCATCACAACCATCATTATTGCCGTTATTTTATTGGGCGAGTCCTTTGGGCCAGTTGACGCGCTGGGCACAGCGCTGACGATAATCGGCATTGGCCTTTATACATGGTTTGATAAGCGCCAAGCGGATGCAGAAAAAGCCGCTTAGAGGAAAAATAGCTAGAGAAAAATAGCTAGGGCAAAAGCCTAGCTATTTTCTTTTTTGCTATTCAATGCGCGTTTGCTACTTCAGGGCGCGCCAGCCAATATCGCGGCGCACAAATCCGTCTGTCCAGTCAATTTGGTCAATCGCAGCATAAGCTTGATCAAGAGCGTCTTTCAAATTATCGGCCTGCGCGGTAATATTGAGCACGCGTCCCCCATTAGACAGCAAACCCTGCTCTTCGTCATATTTGGTTCCCGCATGAAAGATAAGCACGCCGTCTTGGCTCTCTTGTGCTGGCTCTAAATTTTTAATGGATGTGCCTTTGGCATATTTGCCCGGATAGCCTTTGGCGCACATCACCACATTAGCTGTGGGGGCGGCGCTAAATTTTGGGGCAGGCGCTTTTGATAGCTCGCCTTTGGCCGCTGCGAGCAAAAGCTCGGCCAGATCGCTCTCTAGCATACGCATAACCACTTGGCATTCAGGGTCGCCAAAGCGGATATTATATTCAATCAGTTTGGGGCCATCATTCGTTATCATAAGCCCCGCAAAAAGCACGCCGCAAAAGGGAATATCTTCTTCGGCCATGCCTTTGACCGTTGGCGTGATAATGTCTTTCATCACCGCCCCTTCAACCTCTTTGGTGAAGATAGGGGCAGGGGCATAGGCGCCCATACCGCCCGTATTGGGGCCTGTATCGCCTTCGCCCACACGTTTATGATCTTGGGCGGCTATTAAGGAAACGCAGTCTTTGCCATCCGTAATTGCAAAAAAGCTAGCCTCTTCGCCATGCATAAATTCTTCGATGATAACGCGCTGTCCAGCTTCCCCAAATTTTCCGTCAAAATAGGCGTCCAGCTCAGCTTCGGCCTCGGCTAATGTTTCAGGGATGGCCACGCCCTTACCGCCTGCAAGGCCGTCCGTTTTAATCACATAAGGCGCGCTGAGGGTTTTTAAGAAGGCTTTGGCGGGTTTAATCTCGGTGAAGACGTCATAGGCGGCGGTTGGAATATTATGGCGCTTGCAAAAGTCCTTCATAAAGGCCTTGCTGCTCTCTAATTGGGCGGCGGCTTGGCTGGGGCCAAAGACGGGAATGCCTAGATCTTGCGCCATATCGGTAATACCAAGCGCGAGCGGGTCTTCGGGGCCAACCACGATAAAGTCTATTTTCTCGCGCTGGATTAAGGCGAGAAGGCCAATAATGTCATTGGCGGCAATATCAACGCAGCCGCAAATTTGCGCTATGCCCGCATTGCCCGGCGCGCAGATCAGGTCGCTGACCAGCTCACTTTGCATAAGCTTCCATGCTAGTGCATGCTCACGTCCGCCGCCGCCAATAAGAAGAGTTTTCATCTGATGCCAAATCCTTATTATGTAAATCCGTACTTTATATGCTGCGCTCTATAGGCGATAAGGCAGTGTGATTCTATCCATAATTTGCGGCTCCTATGTCTAATGCACATGAATATTCCGTTTCCGAACTGGCCTTTGCGCTCAAGCGCACAGTCGAGGACACATATGGGCGCGTGCGCGTGCGCGGGGAGCTAGGACGGGTGACGATTGCCAAATCTGGCCATTGCTATCTAGATATTAAAGACGACAAAGCCGTGATTAATTCGATTATGTGGAAGGGCGTCGTCTCGCGCCTGCCCTTGCAACCCGAAGAGGGCATGGAAGTTATCGCTGAGGGCAAATTGTCGACCTATCCGGGGCGCTCTAACTATCAGCTTATCATTGAGCGTATGGAGCCAGCGGGTGTTGGCGCGCTTATGGCACTGCTGGAAAAGCGTAAAAAGCAATTTGCCGCTGAAGGGCTGTTTGATGAGAGCCGCAAAAAAGAGCTGCCCTTTTTACCGCAAACAATTGGCGTGGTGACCTCGCCAACGGGGAGCGTTATTCGCGATATTTTACACCGCATTGAAGACCGTTATCCCTGCCGTGTTTTGGTTTGGCCTGCTCTTGTCCAAGGCGATAAGGCTGCCGAGCAAATTGCGGCGGGTATCAATGGCTTTAACGCCATCAGCCAAGCTGACCTTTTGCCAAAGCCAGATGTGTTGATTGTCGCGCGCGGGGGCGGCTCTATGGAAGATTTATGGTGTTTTAATGAAGAGATTGTCGCCCGCGCTGCGGCGCAAAGCGAGATTCCTCTCATCTCGGCTATCGGTCATGAAACGGACTGGACGCTGGTTGACTATATTGCCGATTACCGCGCGCCAACGCCAACAGGGGCGGCGGAAGTCGCCGTGCCTGTGCGGGCCGACCTCATTGTTACAATCGATGATCTGGCCCTGCGCTCTCGCCGCGCCCTCTCGCGTACATCCGAGCAAAAACGTCTGGCTTTGACGGGCGCGCGTTTGCCGCGTTTGGAAAATGTGCTGGCCGCGCCGCGCCAAAGGCTAGACCTCGCCGCCGCCCGCTTGCCGCGCGCAGATAAGCTTTTGACCGATTTACGCGCGCGGCTTACCCTTGCCAGTTCTCGCTTGCCAAATTTGGCGAGCCTGACCCAAACTCAGAGCCAGCATTTGGAGGCCTTAATGGCGCGGCTTCGCCCTGCACTTACAGCGGGGCAACGCCGCCATGTTGCCCGCTTGCAGGCCTTACGCCTTAATAAGGCAGGCATAGAGCAAAACCTTATGCGTGCCCATCAAGATATGACCCGTTTGGCTAGCGTACAAAAATCGGCCATGATGCGCGCCTTAGAGCGTAAATCAGCGCGGCTAAATGCGGCGTCAAATCTGCTATCGGCCTATAGCTATCAAGGCGTTTTGCAGCGCGGCTATGCGCTGGTGACTGACGGGCAGGGACAGATTGTACGAGACGGCGCGGCGCTAGAGGCGGGCCAAGACATTAGCCTCACCTTTAAAGATGATGTGAAGCGCAACGCGGTTATTGAGGGCTCTGGCCCTGCGCGTGATAAGGCAAAAAAGGGCACTTCAAAAAAGACGGCTCCTGAAAAAGTGAAGCCAAAAGTGAAGCCAAATAAGTCAAAATCTGGTAATCAATCACAGATGGGCCTCTTCTAATTTACCTTTTGCTGGGTTAGTCTGGGCCGTAAAGGAGCCATTATATGTTTAAATCCCCCGCCTTTTCTGGCGAAGCTAAATTGTCTTATGGCGATGCCGATTATATGATTCTTGAAACAGGTGACTATGTGCTCTGCGCTGTGACAGGGGAGCAAATTCCGCTGACTGAGCTAAAATATTGGAGCGGGGATTTACAAGAAGCTTATAAAGATGCGGCCGCCAGCTTGAAACGCTGGAAGGGCTTGAAGGAGCGCGCCTAATGGGTGCGGGCTTATTACGTGCGGGTTTATTGAGCGCCGCTGCGCTTATGCTAGCCGCGTGCCAAGCGGGGGCGCAGACAGATATAGAGGCGGGTATAGAGGCAGGCGCGCAGGCAGATGGGCAGGCGCAAGCTGACGCTTCAAATATCGCCATATCTGAGACAGCTATCCCTCGGATTAAGCCAATAAATAAACCAGCAAACAAACCCGCAATTAAGTCCGCTCAGCTGCCTGTTCTAGGCGCAGGGGAAAAGCCGCAATCTGCGATATTTTGCGAAGGCGTTTTTGAGCAAGGCGGGGCAGCCCTGTGCCAGACTACGCCAAATGCCAAGGTCAAAATTGCGCGCTCGGAAAAAGATTTCTATTTTGAAAATGCCGACGATCAGGGACGTATCTTAATTGGCTTTGATCGGGATGAGACATCTGGATTTGTTGAAGCCTATGGCGCGCGGTTCGGCTTTGAGATAAAGCCGCGCGAATATAATATTTCGCGCATTGATGGTCTGCCGCCCTCTCAGGTTTCAACCTATAGCGAGGCACAGCTTCAAAAAATTCGCGAGAGCAGCGCAAAGAAAAAAGTCGGTTTTGATAGCCGCGAAGATGCGATTTTATTTGACCGTGGTTTTTCTTATCCAATAGATGACTTTGTCAAAACATCCCCTTTTGGCGCTCAGCGTATTTTAAATGGGGAGCCGAAATCACCTCATTACGGCGTTGATATTGCCGCGCCAACTGGGACGCCCATCTATGCGCCAGGGGGCGGTAAGGTCGTATTGTCTGATGATGATTTATATTTTGAAGGCGCAATGGTCATGATTGATCATGGGCAAGGCCTAACATCTATGTATTTGCATGTGTCGGAAATCTTTGTCGAAGATGGACAGATTGTTAGCGAAGGTGATAAAATTGCTGCCGTGGGCAGTACAGGCCGCTCAACAGGGCCGCATCTATGCTGGCGGCTTAAATGGCGCAACCGCAATCTTGATCCTGAGCTTTTGACAAGATGGCCGGGACGGGATCTATAAACCCTTAAACGCTCTTCCTTAAAGTCCCCTATGAACGGGTGCGTTTTTTCACACCATCAATGATGGGGGTGAGTAGGCGGTCGAGCAAAATTTCATTTTGGAAAACGGCTGTGACAGGCCAAACGGCGACAAATTGACGAAGATTTGTCGGCAGACGCACAAAGTCCTTTTCTGTGGTAATGAGCTGCGCCTTATATTCGCGGGCTAGACCTTGCAGCTCTGCTATTTGCTGCGCGTTATAATTATGATGATCTGGAAAGCTTTGTGTTTGGACAATATCGGCACCTGCGCGGGTGAGCGCGTCAAAAAATTTTTGCGGGCGGCCAATGCCAGCAAAGGCTAAAAGCGGGCCGGGCGGCAAAGGCGCGCGCGGAGCAAGATAGGCTTCAAGCACAGGTAAATCACCAAACTCATTTAAGAGCTTCGAGCTGGTTTTATAATCGGCATAAGGCTTCATAAGCACAATAGCATCACTGCGCGAGAGCGCGCTGCCGGCAGATTCGCGCAAAGGCCCAGCCGGGATAATATGATAATTACCAAATCCCATTTGCGCGTCCACGACGAGTAATGAAAGTGTCTTTTGCAAAAGCGGGTTTTGGTGGCCATCATCCATCACAATCACTTGCGCGCCCTTAGAGGCAGCCGCGCGCGCGCCGTCATCACGGCCTGCCGCGACCCAGACTGGGGCGCTGCGCGCGAGCAATAAAGGCTCATCGCCCACCTGCGCGGCATTATGATCTGCGCGTACAATGACAGGGCCGCGCTCTGTCCCTCCATAGCCGCGTGAGAGGCCATGCGCCTTTATTTTATTTGACCGCAATATTGATAATATATGCGCGGTAACGGGGGTTTTACCCGTGCCGCCCACCGTGGCATTGCCGACGCATATGACTGGAACGCCAACATCTAAGCTGGTTGTTGTGTTAATGCGCCGCGCTGTGAAATAGCCATATATCCAGCCCAGCGGGCTAAGCAAGGCGCGCAAAACGGGCGCTGATCCTTCGCCGCTGGCGTGATTCCAAAATTCAGGCTGACGAAATTTAACGCGCATTATTTTCCTTCTATCTTGCTGTCATTTATCACTTTAGATGGCGGCGGCAATAGGGCGCTTAAGGCTTTAAACGCCATGTCTAACCCGCCATCTTGAGACTGGGCAATCTTTGCGCCTGCTTGCGCGCTTTGTTGTGACATAGACGGGCGGGCGAATAAATCCAAGAGGGTGGCTGATATTTGCGCCGCCGTGGAGACCGTATAGACCGCGCTATTTTTCTCAAGCTGGTCGTAAATATCGGCGAAGCTATCGCGGTAAGGGCCGCTCATTAAGCTGCAATCAAGCCGGGCGGGTTCGAGCGGATTATGCCCTGATAGCTCTGGCAATAAAGAGCCGCCAATAAAGGCCGTATTAGCTAGGCGATAAGCCAGACCCAATACGCCCATTTTGGCAATTAAAATAATATTGGTTAGCTCATCAATATCTTCGGCATATGCGCTGAGCGCAAACCCTAACCCAGAGGCTTGGAGTTGTTTTTCAAGTTTGGCCCCGCGTTCGGGGTGGCGCGGCACTAAGATAAGCAAGCTTTGCGGGAGGCGTTTTAAAACCTCTTTATGGGCCGCTATTAAAATTTCATCCTCGCCCTCATGGGTGCTAGCGGCGACCCAAACGGGGCGATCGCCGATGACGGCGCGGTGGGCGGCGAGGCTTTTAATATCTACCTGCAGGGGCGCGCCCGCATATTTCAAATTTCCTGAGGGAGCTATATGGCGCTCTAACAGCGCGCTAAGGCCTTGCGCGGTTGTCTCATCGGCGGGCAAAATAAGCTCAAAACTTGAAAAAATATCTTGTCCCATCTTCGGGCCCATTAGGCCGCTTTTTCCTTGCCAACGCGCCAAGCTCTTTTGGCTAATCCGCGCATTAATCAGCGCTAATTTTATCGCGCGTGCTTTTGCTTGCATAATGAGGTTAGGCCAAATTTCGCTCTCGGCAAAGATGCCTAAATCAGGCCTCCAATGATCTAAAAAAGCCTCTACGGCGCGGGGCGTGTCAATCGGCACAAATTGATGCTGTGCGCGCTCGGGTAAGTTTCTAGCCATAAGCTCGGCTGAGGTAACAGTCCCGCTGGTGAGCAGAATATGGATATTGGGGTCATGGCCGAGCAGGCGTTTAATAAGCGGCAAAAGCATGACGCTCTCGCCCACACTGGCGGCATGGAGCCAAATGAGAGTGCCAGTGGGGCGGGCGATTTCGGTTTTGCCAAACCGTTCATCGATCCGCCCGGTGAGCTCTTTGCCCTTCGCCGCGCGGCGCTTTAAATAAAACGGAGCAAATAGCGCAAATATGCGGGTTATAAGCCTGTAGAGCTTGATCTGATAGCTCACCGCGTTGGCTCCGAGCTTTGCTTTGAGGCAGGAGCGCCCGCTGGGTTTGGTGCCGAATTAGCATCAGGCCCAAGATCAGTATCAAGATCAGGGGTGATTATCTCGCGGCCCATTAATCTATCGGCTTCATATTGTATCTCTCTCATGCGCTGTTCAAACAAAGCTCGCGCGGCCTCAACGTCATCCTCTGTGGCCGTGCGCTCAACCCTTATAGGCTCGCCAAATATATAAACGCCGCGCCCAAAAGGGAAAGCTATAAGGAAGCGGTCCCACGATTTAGCAAATTTTCCGCGCTGGGTAGAAAACACATAGGGCAGGAGCGGCGCGCCTGTCATTTTTGCAAGCCGAATAGCGCCGTCACCGCTTTGCATGCGCGGCCCGCGCGGCCCGTCTGGCGTAATCAGCACGCAGCCATTATTACGCAGATGGCGCACCATTTCTTTGAATGCCCTTGCTCCGCCGCGGTCTTTATCGCTGCCTACGCGCTGTGAGCTGCCGCGGATCACATCAAAGCCTAGTTTTTGCGCGGTTCGCGCAATAATATTACCATCATTGGATTGAGAGATAAGGGCGCGCGCCTCTTGCCCCTCTTTTGACCATCCAGCATGAGGGACAAAAAATCGTCCATGCCATATGCATAAAATTACGCCCTTGCGCGTTTGCCAAATAGACTCGGCATGGTGCGTTCCAATGGTCTGCCAGCGCGTTGTGCGCCGGATTATATCCATATATCCGGCGAGCACAGATGCCAGCATGTTGTTAAATGCGGCACTGCGCAAGATAGGTTTGAGCACGCAAATTCTCCTTGCTATGACCATGCCATACTATAGCAAAGCAAGCGCGCCAAGCGGGTAGAGTAGAATTATATGAGTTTCGGCTTTAAATAATTTCAAAGTCTAAGCGCGCGCGCCAATTCATGCTTTTATTGTCACCTCATGCTGCTGATCTCGAATTAAGAGAATTGTAGCTTACAAAGCCGTGCATATAAGCCATTATTTGCGACGAGGCTGTCATGTTTGCCTGTTTCGACAACTTTGCCATCTTCGAGCACAATGATCATATCGGCGCTGCGCACTGTGGCCAGCTTATGGGCAATGACAAGTGTGGTGCGTCCGCGTGAGAGGCGCTCAAGCGCGGTTTGAACCTTGGCTTCGCTTTCAGCATCAAGCGCGCTTGTGGCTTCATCGAGCAATAATATAGGGGCGTCGCGCAATATGGCCCGCGCAAGCGCAATGCGTTGGCGCTGACCGCCTGAGAGTGTTCCGCCATGTTCGCCCACCACTGTGTCATAGCCTTGGGGCAGCTCATTAATGAAATCATCGGCGGCGGCGGCAATAGCGGCGCGCTTAATGTCCTCGCGCGTGGCATCTTGGCGGCCAAAGGCAATATTAACCGCAACGCTATCATTGAACAAAGTGATGTCTTGAGACACAAGGGCAATATGACTGCGCAGGCTGCTTAACGTGACATCTTTGATGTTTTGCCCGTCAATTTCCACAGAGCCTGAGGTGACATCATAAAGACGCGGAATGAGGTTAATGATGGTGGACTTGCCGCCTCCTGACGGGCCAACCAGCGCCAATGTTTGCCCCGCTTTGGCAGTGAAGCTGATATCAGAAATGGCAACTGCGTCCGAATTATATTCAAAACTAATATTAGAT
>JALZUP010000266.1 GCA_023301505.1 Robiginitomaculum sp. | reverse complement strand
TTAAAAAACATTATCAATCTATATAATCTATTTTTCTTATTTGATTGCACAGAAAGAATGCGACGTATCTCTTCCTGCTGACTTTTTTCACTCATTTAGTTCATTCTTTGATCGAAGTTTAAGCGGGGGTGGCTTGTAGCTCTCTGTCGCCCGCATAAACGAGGACGGCAGTGTGCTGCAATTGCGTTGTTTAAAATGCCACAAAGTTATCACCCATATAATGTTTCAAATTCCATTTTTTTGTTGTGTCTAATGCTCTTTCCAAAACGATTAGTCTTTCCTTCGGATTTTTCTTGAAGTATTCTACAGTGGCTTTATCCAAAGACCCATCAAGACAGATTAATGTTTCCTTAATGCCATCAGTAACGTGGAATATTTCATTTTTCTTGAATTCTTCTTTCTTAGTTTTAATATAATTAAGTTCATATCCCTTCTTAATGAGAATCTCTGTAATGAGTTCGTCTTTATTGAAGTGAGTAACCATTTGTGCCTCTTTCTCCGAAATATATTTCTTAAGTAATTCGATGTTCTCTTCTTCTGACTTTTCAGGATAAGGTGCAAATTCTGTTCTTGGGAAGTTGGATTTTTGAAGTTTGAATACTTTGAAGCCAAGTCCTTTTATCAAGTCTTCTTTTTTATTATCAGCAAAAAGATCCGGCTGCATTGCTTTCTTTTCTTCTATTATCTTTCCGATGACCCGTTTGTTTCGTTCTATGGTGATATCACTAATCTTTTTGTAGCCAGCTTTGTAGGCTTCAGATTTTGGATCGGTGACTTCGGGTAGTTGGACTAGGATGTATTTTCTACTACCCGAATCTTCTTTATTTAGATTAAATAATGCTTGACCTAATGATCCTGATCCTGAGAAAAAGTCTAAAATCAAATCTTGGTTATCTGAGGAAATTTGCAAAATTAACTTTATCAGCGTTGAAGGTTTTGGTGTATCAAAAGGAGATTTTGAGTTAAACAACGCTTGCATTTCTTTATTTGCAGCATCATTGTGACCTGCATCTTTGAACGACCACCAAGTTGTAGGAACTCTTCCTTGTTGAACTTCATTTAAATAACGCTTTAGTTGCGGAGCTCCAGTGCCATCTTTTCCAAAAAATATTCTATTCTCCTTTAACCATCTTGCAATTGTTTCTTTACTACCTCTCCATGAACTACCTTGCGGAGGCATATATTCCTTTCCTGTTTTAGGATTAATAATTGGAAAAACTCCAGACTCAGAAAAACTTTTCACCAGTAAATTGTCAGACCTCCATAGTCCTTTACCATTATAATCATCATGTTTATACGGTTTATTCTGTTCATCAGTTCGAGGAAGCAAATTCCTTTTAAATAAATTACTTTTCTGGTAGACAATTATATGATCATGCATTGATGAAAAGCCTTTGGCATCATTTGTAGCAGCATATTTTTTTTGCCAAACTACATTAGCTAAAAAGTTATCCGATCCAAACACTTCATCACACAACTTTCTTAAATGATGAACCTCATTATCATCAATTGAAATAAAGATCACACCATCTTCTTTCAGAAGCTGCCTCGCAATCAGCAATCGACTGTACATCATATTAAGCCAATTGCTATGAAAGCGACCATCTGTTTCTACATTAGTATCTACCTTCATTCCATTCTCGACATACTCTGAATCTTCCCAATACTCTGCTTTATCCTGATTCCATTTGTCTGAATAGACAAAGTCTTTTCCTGTGTTATAAGGAGGGTCTATATAGATGCACTTTACCTTTTCTCTGTATGATTTACTCAGTAGTTTGAGCACTGCTAAGTTTTCACCTTCGATTATGATATTTTCCGAATCTTCAGGGTTGACGCTTCTATCTTCATCGTATACCAATGTGGCATCAGTCGGTGTAAATGCTTCTCGCTTAGCCTTACTCTTGCCAAACCATCTAAATTCATATCGCTCAGCTTCATTGACCAATTCTGGGTCTACAACCTTCTTAAGTTCATTCATGTTCAGCTTGCCTTCATTGGTGAAGATATCAGGCATGAGTTCTTTCAATTTTGCCAGTCGATCTGCATTATGATCTGGAGACAACGGCATTTTATCTTTTATACTGTCCATTTTAGTTCGTGCTTATTGAGTTAATAGTTTGATTAGCTTGCCCTTTGAAGTGTTGATATTCCTTAATAGGAGCTTTGTAATGAACATCTACCCCAATGGTATCAAAATGTTTGATAGCACATTGTATTTTATAAAGTTCACTTTCTTTAAGGGCTTTTTTGTCATTAATGTCATTCGTTCCTTTAGTTTCTATGACAAAGTAAAATTCGCTCTCTTGACCATCTTTAAGACTTTTTCTTTTCATTACTAAACCAAAATCTGGGTTGTATGGACCTATTGGAGTCGGTATTTTATAATATGATGGAAGTTTTAGAAAACAAATAACTTCATCGTCTTTATCAGAAGCTATCGCAAAGTTTCTTTCTGGACTACTCCCTCGATCTATTACAACTTTATCGAAAACACCTCTATTGGGAGTTTCTACATAATTACCTTCTATTACTTCCTTTACAAATTTATTGAAATCAAGTGGAAAGCTTTCTTCAGTTTGAAAATAGGTGACTCCCCTTAGCATTTCGTCGAGTTCGACATTTTTTATCAGTGCTGCTGCTTGATGAATGTACTTAGGTGGATTCTTTACAAAATCACCATAATTAGTAACTCCAGATATAATTTTATATAATGTGGTATAACTCAAGCCAGTTTCTTCACTTATTTCTTCTACAATGTCTAATGGAGAGAATCTAGCTTTTTGTTTATAGCTTTCTGATCCTTCAAATCGATCTTCAATGCCTTCTTCTGTAATGGCCCCAATAGTACGACTTGTAACTTCAACTTTATAATCCGCAATAGATATATTACTTAAAGCTTCGATGCATCTCGCTACAAGGGTTTCTTCATCGAAGACTGTAGTGTAATCTGTTTTTTTAGACATTGCCTTCCAAAACCTCTTGAAGGCGTCGTTGATAAGGGTTGATTTATTCCTTTTTATTTTTACTTTATTTTGATCTTCTCCTTTGTGATTATGTGTCATTCCAGCCCCTGCATTAGGATTACCATAGACATCTTTTATTTCTTCTTGATACTGGGTAACGAAAGTTTCGTAGGACTCGTTAGGTATAACAGTAAGTTGATTAATCCGATCTTCATCCGCTACTTCTGACTTATCATATACTCTTTGTCCTTCTGAATTAACAGATATACGTAGCCCTCTTCCTATTTCTTGTCTTTTCTTTATTTCTGAGTAAGATGTATTTAGAGTTGCAATATTGAATATATTCGGATTGTCCCATCCTACCCCAAGTGCTGAATGCGAAAAGATAAATTCAATTTTATTGGCAACTTCGTCACCATAATTTAGTAATCCCACTTTATCCTTGAGTATAGCATCAAAAACATCTTTGTTTTTGCGCATTGAGGATTCACTATCGGTATATTCACCTTTTCCTGTCTGCGCAAAATAAAATCCTTGAATATCATTTATATGCTGTGCCGTAGGATTTTTTCCGTCATTGAAATCTGGATAAATCTCTTTATACTTCTCAATAAAAATATTCTTAATAACTGGGTCGTCACTTACATAGTTTGCCACTTTGTCTATGAATAACAGAGAAAGGCACTTAATTCCTTTCTCTGTTAATTTTTGTTTTTTAGTAAAATGACGAATGATGAGCCATTCAATTTGCAATGCCCAAACACTTTGAATATTTCCTGCCGCTTGTTTTTCAAATATTTCGGTACCATTAGAGAAAGAAACAGACCATTTTTGAGTTCTAAGACTTTTGTTAATCCTTGTTACCGTATAATTTATGTAGCTGGGATTATTAGTTGCTGAGCCCAGATTATCCCCAACTTTTAACCACTTTGTATTTTTGAATTCAATTTTTCCGCTCTTTGCCTGCACCCAAGCTTTTATTTTTGCCTTTGGGTCGCCTTTCCCATTTTGAGTTTCGGAAAGCTCAAGTTTTAATGTTGCTTCATCGTTTTTTTCTGTGACTGTAAGCACTTCTATTTTTTTAACCAGACCTTGTTTATAGCTATCATAAGGTGTTAATCTATAAATTAGATTTTTCTTGACCTTATGAGTGGCAGAAAATCTGATTTTATATAAGGGATTGAGTTTAGCAATCTGATTTACTGAATTTTCTGTATCCATTCCTTCTTGCGGCTCATCCATTATGATGATTGGATTGGTTCTTCCTATGGCTTCAATAAAAGGAATGTTAGCGAATAGGTCTTCCCTTCTTGCCTGGTTTAATATTTTATCCTCAGAGTTAAAGGACGCCAGAGTCATTATCATTATCTGAGGATGTTGTTCTTCTATGAAGTTTGTTACATAGTTCAGCTTTTTACTGCTGTATTCAAAATACTGTGGTGTGAAGCCATATTGATTTTCAAGTTGTCCTTTAAATGAATCTAATGCATTTAATACTCCTTGCCTAATTGCAACAGAAGGAACAAGGATAATGAATTTCGTAAAACCATAATGCTTGTACAGCTCATATATAGACTTCAGATAAACGAGAGTTTTGCCCGTTCCTGTTTCCATTTCGATTGTTAATTCCAGCTCCTTAGTTATTTCCGCTATATCTTTATCTATTCCATTTCTTTCAGCAATTCCAGTAATGTTCTTGATCGTTTCTTCTGTAGTTAGATTGCTATAGTTTGATCTAATTCCATCACTGCAAGCATTGTCGAAACTATTCTTGTCGGTGCCTTCAAATACTTTGACAATTGAGTTAATTGCATTCTCTTGATAATCTAGTTTCTCTAACTGAATTTCCATCTCTTTCTTCACGATTGAGTTTTTTGATATTTGATTTTCTGCTCCGCTACTTTCATAGCCTCTAATCCAAGTTCTTCACCATCGACTTGATATACCAATTTGTCACTTAACCAAGCGAGAACAACTTCATTCTTGTTCTCTACATAGAAATTAGAAAGTGATTCTACTTGTTCTTTAGTTGGCATCCTTTCATCCCTTTCTATTTTGCTTAATATAGTTGGATCGATAGACAGCTTCGCCCCTACTTCTCGAAGTAATAGACTTCTACTTTCTCGTAAATTTCTTAAAGTTTCACCAATTGATTTCATCTGCCATTATTTGACTTGACAATATTTGGCGAATATAATAAAACTTGTGGGATATTTTAAAGCGGATGAGAGAATAAGAAAAGTGTATGTCTGTATGTGTGTGTGTAAATGTGTAAAGCACTCTTTTCTCTTTTGAGGGTTGCCAAATTTGGTCGTTTGGGTCTCGTAGTTCAATATTTTGAATTCTTCGTTCCTCGTTGGGCACTAACGACTATATCTATCGTGTCTCTGAGGAACGAAGATATATGATCTGATATATTGTTAGCTACTGGCACTTTTATTCTTGTTGGTTTTTACGACTCTAAAATTTTTCCCGTTATATGGATAAAAGCTCATTCTTTTCCAAAAGACTTCCTCGTTTAATAGTTTACACTGTGTACAGAAGAAAAGATCATCTTTTACTGGAAACTTTGCCTTTGGATTATGGAAGAATGTAACTCCATAATTATAGTTGTCAAATGGCTTATCCTTTATTGAATGTACAAAATTTGCAGGTTTATTATCAGTACGTTTTTCGTCATAACCAACTCCTGAATAAATAATATCAATTGTTTCACCATTGTCTAAGCCGTTTTGGAATCCCATTCTTGAAAACTTTCCCATTGTTGCAGAATTGGTAAAAATTATCCCCGAAACATATTCTGACTTTGGTAAGTCAAAAAAACTTGGCATTTCTTTAAGTATACCCTGTTCGTCTTTTTTATGATTAGCTACTTTGTTGAAACTGGTTTTAAAACCTTGAATGTCATCATTCTCTCTTAGTATTTCGTAACCATAGAGATATTTAACTACGCTATACACATTCATATTAAATGATTCCGTATTGTGAAAAGGTTGAATGGCAAAAATTAATGATTTTCCTTTTACCCAATTTAATTCGTGGTAATTCTTTGAAAGTTTGCTAAATAAAGCACTACCTATCCTCGTTGTAAAATCCACTCCTAATTCAGGATTTAGCGAATTAAGCATCTTGTCGCTTCTGTCACCATATCTCGCATTGGATGTTACACATTCTATGAATACGGACTCCTTTCCATTTGTTATTTTAAAATCTGGTCTTTCTTCTTGGGACTTATCTATTTTAAACTTATGTGATCGCAGGAATTCGTATATGTAAAGTTCCCATAATCTACTTTCATAATTAGTGGTTTGGAATTGATTGGCAAAATCCTTATCAAACCCATCCCAAGAATTATAGATTCTATTTATTTCACCTTTAGCTGCTGATAAATAGGAAGTTGAGGTCAACATTCTAAATCTATCATCTAGCTTCTGTGAATCGTCTATAATTTCAAATAGGTCTTTCATCTCTTAATTTTACTTGTAGCTACATACTAGTCCCAACACCTCTGTTACTGACACCTCCCTTACGCCCCTACCTAAATACCCCCTTTCCTAGAATGGAATCTAATTTTCAAACTTTCTGCTAGGCAAAATCGAAATGAAGGTCTAGTCTAGTCATCTTTGTTGTGCAAAGAAAGGTTGATTGTGTAAACAAGATAGGGAATTTAGGGGAAAAGGCAAAAGGTGGATGGGGAGGGAATGATGGTGCTCGCATGCTTCTTATACCATGCTCAGTGCATGTGGGACACAAAAAAAGACCACCTCCGGGTAGAAGCGATCTTTTTAAATTATCTAAAAATTTGTGTTAATGCGAAATTATAAGGCTTCGTTACTCAAACTCCATTGGAATA
>JALZUP010000265.1 GCA_023301505.1 Robiginitomaculum sp. | reverse complement strand
GGCCAATCGCAGCCATGATGATGAAGCTGCGCGGCACTTTCTGTTAACTATATTTGAAGCCGAAGGACCAGATTCCGAGCTGGCCCGATCAGGACGCGCGCGATTATCTTCCATATTATTTAGCTAATAATCCCTCTTACCCCCGTCAAAATAGATTATCTGTAATAAATAGCTATTTCGTGAGGGCATTAGTCTAATTTTGAATCATCCCAACGGACATGGCCGCCGTATAAAAGCCATGAGCGCGCATTTAAAATCACTTGCTAGGCGAACCAATCCTGCCCGCGTCCCCCTTTTTCCTCTAAAGGGGACCGTGCTGCTGCCTGGTTGTGAGCTCCCTCTTAATATTTTTGAGCCGCGCTATTTAAATATGTTTGATGATGCGCTGAGTAGCGACCGCCTTATCGGCATTATTCAGCCCGCTATAAAGACGGTCCCCAATACTGATATGGGCACGGATGCACGCAAAAACAAAACCGCATCGCAGCAAGGCTTGGATTTATGCACTGTGGGAACTTTGGGCCGTATTAATCAATATTCTGAGAGTAAGGATGGGCGTTATTTAGTCTCTGTGACGGGCCTTAAGCGCTTTACGCTTACTCGCACGGCCGATGTCACCACCCCCTATCGCCAAGGTCTTATTAGCTATCAGGGCTATGAGAGTGATCCTGACATATTCACATCTCGTAGCTTGCCCCAAGCTATAACAGAAAAGAGCGCGGAGCGGACAAAGTTCATCATCGCCATGAAGGCCTTTGCAAAAACTTTAAATATTGACATAGATTGGGAAGCCCTAAAGAGCGTACATATTGACCAAATTGTTGATCAATGCGCGATGATTGGCCCCTTTGGGCCCGCCGATAAACAAAGTTTATTAGAGGCTAAAACCGCCGAGAGCCGGCGACATTTAATCATCAGGCTTATGGAGCTATATTGTGTCAATAATACTCAAAATGGCCGCCACGATAGCCGCAAGAGTTAAACGTCATATCTGCCCGAGAGCACAGCAGCAAAGGCTTGGCGGGGGCGCTAAACACTGTTAAGTTATATGCATGACAAAACAAGACGCACAACAAGACAAAGATAAACCCGCTCAAAATGAGGGCGACGCGCAAATGCCGCCCAATATGCCAGTCAATATGATCGACCCGCGTCTTTTAGATATATTGATCTGCCCGAAAAGCCGAGGCCCGCTTAGCTATGACAAAGAGGCGGGCGAGTTGATAAGCAAGCGCGCAAAGCTAGCTTATCAAATCCGCGACGGCGTCCCCATCATGCTTGTCAGTGAAGCTCGGCCTTTAAAATAAACGCCGTAAGGCTATCAGACAAAACTGCGCGCATATTCACGACTCTGTTCACCTCTATTCAGGGTCAGCCAAATCTGTCGTGGTTGACGGCAAAACAGCTTGTGCTGCTGGTCGGGACTGATTGGGCACAGGTTCAACTCTGACGCGGCGCGAAAATCCCCTGCTGATATTGCCAGAAATATCTTGAGAACTGTCTTGTGTCACATATTGCAAAGGGGTTTGATTAACACCAGAAGCGCGTTGAGAGGCGAGTTGAGAGCCAAGTTGAGAGTTGGGCTGCCCCGTGATTATACGGACGGAGCTATCTGCCATGACAACTGGCTTAGGCGGAATGATAACTTTAGGCATAATTGTTTTAGGCAAATTTGTTTTCGGCATATCAATAAGCGCAACGCTCATAAAATCTTTCCAGATACGGGCGGGGATAGAGCCGCCTGTAACACGGTTCATAGGGGTAAACTCATCATTACCCACCCAGACACCTGCCGCAAAATCAGCGCCATATCCCATAAACCAAGCATCCCGAAACTCATTTGTCGTGCCCGTTTTTCCGGCCAAATCACGACCCGAAATTTGCGCCGCGCGGCCTGTGCCTTCTGTTACGGTCTTGCCCATAAGCAAATTCATATCGCGCAAATCTTGACCTGAAATAATTTGCACAGGCGCGCTCACCGCTTGGCGGGCATATAATTGCTCCCCGCTCATATTGGTCACCGCATCAATTCCAAAGGCGGTTTGCTTATAGCCCCAATTGGCAAAGGAGAGATAAGCTTGGGTGAGCTCTAGCGGGCTCGTTTCTTGCGCGCCCAGCGCAATGGACCTGAGCGGCAAAAGTCCTTCAAGACCAAATTGCGCCGCCGTGGCAACAACCGCCTCGCGCCCAGCATATTCAGACAAGCCTACAGCCACTGTATTTAAAGATTTAGAAAAAGCCGAAGCAATGGTGAGCGTTCCAGCAAAATCTTCGGTGAAATTCCGCGGCTCCCAATCATCAATAATGATCGGAGCATCTTCGCGTAAGTCCCACGGGCGCAGCCCTGCCCGAAAGGCGCTAAGATAGACAAAGGGTTTAAAGGCTGAGCCTGGTTGTCGCCGCGCGCTAACCGCTCGGTTAAATTGGTTTTGGCTATAATCTGCTCCGCCAATCATAGCGCGCACGCCGCCCGTCCCGTCCATCGCCACAAGAGCGGCTTGGCTAGCCCCGCGCGCGGGGTCCAAATGTTTGGCGAAGGCCGCCTCGCCCGCCGCTTGGGCGCGGCTATCAAGCGTGGTGCGTACAATTAAATCTTCGCTCGGCTCCCCCAGCTTGGCAACAAGGCCTGCCCAAACCCAATCAACGAAAAAGGCATTGCCCTTTTGGGCCAAAGGCGGCTCCACAAAAATGGGCGCGCTAAAGGCCGCGCGCCGCATATCGGGCGTCACAAAATTGCTGCGCTCCATTGCCCTTATGACCGTGGTCGCGCGATCAGAAATATGCTGGGCATTCATATGCGGGCTATAATAGCTGGGCGCTTTTAGCAGGCCGATGAGCATCGCCGCTTCGCTAAGCTCTAGATCACTGGCAGGTTTCGCAAAGTAAATTTCCGCCGCCGCGTCAATACCCCAAGCGCCAGCGCCAAAATAAACACGGCCCAAATAAAGCTCTAAAATCTGCCGCTTGGTAAAGCTCTTCTCTAGCCAAAAGGCGAGTAGCATTTCTTGCGACTTACGCTTCATATTGCGCTCAGACGACAAGAATAGATTTTTCGCAAGCTGCTGGGTCAGCGTAGAGCCGCCGCGCACAACATGGCCCGCCGCGAAATTATCACGCATGGCATTGATCATGCCAAAGGGGTCAAAACCCGGATGGTAGAAATAGCGCCTATCTTCAATCGCAATAAGCGCTTGCGGTACATGATCTGGCAAAATTGACAAATTAACAGGCCGCGTCGCGCGCGAGCCGCGCGTCATTATTTCTTGATTATAGCGATCTAAAAACACGACACTTGCGGGGCGTTTTTCCGTCCACATCTCTGATGTGTCAGGCAAGCCATCCGCGGCCCATATCCCCCAGCCCGCCGCCGCACATAAGCCGCTCCAAATAAGCAGCCCGCCAGCCGCCGCAAAGCTGCGCGCCAATTTCATTGCGGGTTTTTGGG
>JALZUP010000264.1 GCA_023301505.1 Robiginitomaculum sp. | reverse complement strand
CTTCTTAATCAGGGTATCGGTTCTGACTAAATCTTTCTTTGCTTCAATCGCTACAGCTGGTCTTAATCCCTTCTTAATCAGGGTATCGGTTCTGACCATGACACAACAATTAAACGTCATGACGCTGTCAGTCTTAATCCCTTCTTAATCAGGGTATCGGTTCTGACGAAACAATGGCCCGGTACGAGCAAAAATGGGAAGTCTTAATCCCTTCTTAATCAGGGTATCGGTTCTGACCCGCTGCGCCGTTATTCTCTATCAAAATCAATGCTTTGTAAATGCAGTTCAGGACTTTTCTGGAAAACTGAAAGTTATGGTTTTTCAAAGGGTGTTTTTGCCTCGTTTACAACATCGTAGCACTAATATGCAAAACTCTTCTCATACAATTTCATGCAGCTTATTGTTGTTATAAAGCAATAGGCGTGCAGTGGTAATCATGTGTCAGGGCATGTGGTTACATGAAACGTCACAAGTCGAGCGCTACATTGTTCCATGTCTGCACTGCTCAGTTCGGTACCACGCTTGGTTTTTGGAATGTCGATCTGCAAAAAAATAAATTGCGCCTTTGTTGCACACACCCGCGCGGCAAGATGAATAGGCAGGCTTCCTATCACCGTGTCGTTGTCTTTGAGTGAGTCAATCGTGCTTTGATCAAGATGTTCGAAGTGCTCGGCGTTGGCATACCCTTGGTTTTGTACCCATTCCACAGCGCCAAGATGACGGGTGACCAGCAGTGTCCTGCCTTTTTGGTGCGGTTCTATAGCGCGTGGTGTTTCATTGGGTCTAACCGGGTCCAGTTTGAATTCAGCATGTTTTTTTTCAAGATCAGTACGCAGGGAATTACCTTGTCGCGCGCTTTTTCGCCAACCGCCATGTTGGATATCATTGCGTAAATCACCCATAGCCCTGTTGTCTTCTTGATCGGTGCTAAACCAATTATTTTCAGCATTTTCTCTGGTTTTTTCATCGAGAGGTTCTCCTTGAGAATAGCGGCTGACACAGGCTTCACGCAGAACGATAGCGGCCTCAGTTGGCCGCTGCCATTGCAGGTATTGGCCAGCCAGTGCGTGCTGTGCCTGCAGGCCACTTGTTCCCTCGAGCGTATCGGTCTGTAGGGGCGCTAGCATTTGCTGAAGTTGATCCAGGAGTGGTGCTAACGCTGGCATGTAACTGTTAATACTGTCACGGCTACTATCTATTGCCTGTGTAACGCTTTTAGCATGAGCGGTGGGTGTTTTCTTTCCGTGGTGTTGATAATGGGCGGTGCTGATAATATGCGGTATGCGAACGGTGGCAATTGCGTCGCTTAGATCCCCCAGTGTTTTAACTAACCGGCGTGTGTCATTGATTAGGTGTTGGTTTCTGTCTTTGACCAGGGTGCGGCGTATATCGGTTTCCAGCTTACGGCTGAGTGTGGCCAACCCTTGTCCCTTGCCGTGGCGTAGAAACCCATCGAGTGCTGTAGACCATTGTTGCAATGCCAGAAAGGGCGACAAGTCCCAGATCAGGCATTCAGATCGATCGTCGGACAGTTGGCCGTAGTGCATTTCCAGTTGTGGGGGGAGTTCGTTCAGTGCGGCCATATACTGAACAACGGCCGCAGCAAAAAATGGCTGCGCTCGAAAGCCATGCGTGATATCGAGCATGACGTGTTCGCCCTGTAGTGCCTGCCGCAATTGCTCGAACATTGTCCAGAATTCAGCCTCGTTACTGCCGTCAGGGATGGCATAGCGAGTGGGTGCTGGCAGGCCGCGCTGTTGTAAATCATCACTGAGGCTTGTGCCGTGCGCTTGCCAAGCCTTATCTGTCGCCAAGATACGTATTTCTGTTACATCAACGGCGCGGTCCTTGGCCAGTTGTGCCAGTGCAGTTTGAATATAGGGCGTTACACAGTGCTCTTGTGGACGGATGTGGTGAAACTGTTTGCAGGGCTTGTATTGCCCTGTGCCAAGGAAGCAGGTAAGTATCATTAAAATTCCAGATTACAGTAGACGCGTGCCTTCAAATTGTGGAAGGCATTATTCAACCCGATGTATTTTTGCAGGGATTAGTGATGGTGC
Source organism: Robiginitomaculum sp. (assembly GCA_023301505.1). Classification (GTDB taxonomy): domain Bacteria; phylum Pseudomonadota; class Alphaproteobacteria; order Caulobacterales; family Maricaulaceae; genus Robiginitomaculum. Next base: position 1,034 of record JALZUP010000264.1, on the reverse strand, counting down.
ATCCAGTCACTGAATGTTTGTTTTACGTTAAGCAGTTGTTGACCGCAGACTATGGTTACGTTGCTGTGTCTTGCCCTGTCGGCAAAGCTATCACTGGGGGCGTGCAGGCTGACAAGCATTGCTTTGCCAAAAGGGCCGGAAAGTTGTGACGATAGACGAGACAGTTTGTGAATAACGTCTTGCTTGCCCACATGTTCCAATTTGGCGGTTTTGCATTCGACAATACATAGTCGGTTGTCGTAGGCGGCGATGGCGTCGATTTCATTGGCTGGTAACTGTCTGGCTTTATGGTCAGGTAAGCGCCATTGTAATTCAACCCCTGTGTCGTATTGTTTTAGCCCTGTGGCGCGCATCTGCCACCATACAAATTCCTCTAGCCAAATACCGTGTAACCATCTAGCTTCCTCAGCACTGCGTAAGTGCACTGTGGCGGTGTCGGAATCGTACTGCATCAAGTTACTGTTGTGGGCATCAGTAAACACTGCTCTAAACACGTTCTCTTGTTTCTGGTCTAGCCGTAAATTGGGCTGTCTTAGTATTTGGCCGTTTTCTGAGAGTATGTGTTTTGCGATCTGCCCATTAAGTTTGCTTATGCTCGACGCATTATTAACTGCAACCCGGGTAAAGCCGTCGATCAAGCGTTTCCGGTCAAGCAATTGTTGTTTGCGTTGTGGGTCTGTGGTGCCCGTACTACGGATACTTGCCACGCCGCAGCTTATTAATTGTTTTATATCAAGTGAGCCGCTGAATGCCTGAGGGGGTGGTGTGTTACTGGCATTGTTGAGGTTAAGAAATTCAATCTGGCGGTTGTTTGTGTCGGTATAAAAGAATTGGTAGCCTTCATCGGCGAGTACATCGGCGGCGGCCAGCGTCATTAACTTTGTGCCACCCGTCAGGTTCACGCATATGTCGGTCTCTGTCGGTAACTCCGTGGCGAGATCAAGAAAAAAATCACGTAAGTGCGCATAGCTGTCAGTAGGAACGACGTCAGGGTATCTTTCGGCTTTCAGGCCCAGATCCCGGGCGATTTTTAG
>JALZUP010000263.1 GCA_023301505.1 Robiginitomaculum sp. | reverse complement strand
TGGTGCGGCCGAGAAGACTCGAACTTCCACGGGTGTTACCCCACAGCGACCTCAACGCTGCGCGTCTACCAATTCCGCCACGGCCGCACTTGCTCTAGGCGATAATCAAAGCAGATTATCGTCTGGTAGGCGCTGGTCTATAGCGGCCCATCGGCGGATTTGGCAAGCAAAATATGCTTTTCCTTTTATATATTAGCCATGATAGTCTTTTGGTAGCTTTTGGCGGCAAAATGATATTATCCTGACGTGCGCCACCTGTGATTTACCTGACTTGATTCAAATGAGGCTATGACTTTAAACGCGCCCTGCTCCTATCCGCTTTATAATGAGGCTCTCCTGCCGCAATGGGAGACGGCGCGCGCGCCTATTCCCTACCCTCAGGCCAAGACCCATATGGAAGAGCGCGCCCGCGCTATCTATGAGGGCGCAGAGCGCGAGCAAATATGGCTGCTTGAGCATCCCCCATTATATACGGCGGGCACGAGCGCAAATTCTGCCGATTTACTCACGCCAAAGCGCTTCCCTGTTTATAAGGCAGGACGCGGGGGGCAATATACTTATCATGGGCCGGGGCAGCGCGTGGCTTATGTGATGATGAACCTGACTGAGCGCGGGAAAGACATACGCTGTTTTGTTAATCAGCTTGAAGGATGGGTCATTGATACATTAGCCAGTTTTGATGTGCGCGCAGAGCGGCGCGAGGGACGCATTGGCGTCTGGGTTGTCAAAGCGGATGGCACAGAAGCCAAAATCGCCGCTATTGGCGTGCGCATTCGGCGCTGGGTTAGCTTTCACGGCATTTCGATAAATCTAAATCCAGATTTATCTCATTTTGGCGGCATTGTGCCCTGCGGCATCTCTGAACATGGCGTGACGAGCCTGCATGATTTGGGCATAAAGGCGAGCATGGCCGAACTGGATGAGGCGCTGCTCACCGCCTTCACAGCCCGCTTTGGCGCGGTCTCAGACAATAATCAAAGATAGCAAAAGCCTAGATAGATGGCCTAGCTAGAGCGCTAGTGAGCCGCCTTGCTTGGGATAATCTTATTAAAGACAAATGCAATTAACAGGCTAAATGCTGCAAATACCAAAGCGCCAGGTATGGCCGTTTTACGGAGTAAAGGCTCGGCATAAGCTTGGCTAATTTGCAGGGCCGCTCCCCAGCCTTCTCCGCCCAATTTCGCATCGGTTATTTCAGCTGTCATTTGCTTGTAAACATCTCCGCCAAACAAAGCAGGCACTGCCATATTGCTTATTATAAACCAAAAAACGGCGAAAACAGCGGCAGGGATAAGACATAGAGCCGGAGCCTTGCCGCCATGCCGATAACGCTTCATAAATATAGCGATCCAGCAATAAGCAATCGCCAAGAAGAAAAATTTAGCAAGTCCCGCCACAGTCACGCTGACTAAGGGCAGTGTATTGATCATCAGCGAAACGATAATCAGCACATAGGCCGCTTTCATAAATTGAGCTGGAGTTATCTCTCCATTTGGTGAAAATAATAAATCGCCCATCAGCGCGCTCCTTCATTTTATCAAGCCCAACTATTTTGCTGTAATAATTGTAAATATGGTGTGAACCTAACCGATATTTTTAAACAGGAACAGCCCCATATTTATTAGGCGACTTAACGCCAGATTTAACAGCGCAAAAGGCAGATAATAAAATAAGCGGAACCATATTCGCCCAGCGCGCCCAGCCAAGGCTCTCGGCCATGTCGGCTTGATATTGTTTTATCAAAGCTTTGCTAGCCTCTTCATCCTGAGCAATTTCAGGATTTTCCATCATGGCTTCGAAATAATCACCGCCGCCGCCTGCCCAAACAGTAAAGGCAATCACTAAGATGGTTATAAAAATCGCGGCAAAGAGCGGCCCCACGCTCAAATCCATATCATGAAGGCGGCGCGCAAAAAGGCTATAGATCATGTAAAGATTAAAGCACATCCAAAACAATCCCAATAGAAAGGAAGGCAATGTATTGCCCATAAGCCGCACAGTCATGGACTGAAGCATAACCGAAATAATAATCACAATCAGCCCTACTATAAAGCCTAGCTGGCCAGTGCGGCCCGGCGGGCGTAGCAAATCTATGTGTAAGTTTTTGATCATTTTGCGTCCAATATGAGTATATGTATAATGAGCCTAATTAGCTAGCCTCTCCCTATATGGTCTAATTTATGCATTCCAAGATATAATTGTCGCAATTGTGAAAAAAATCTAGCACGTAAAGCTATGTCTTACGGAGATCGTCCTAAAATGAGACGCCAAACTGCCAATCGCCTTGCCCTCGTCGCCAGCTTGCTGGCCCTTGTCAGCTGTATTGACCGCGTTGAGCAAGCTTTATCGCCCGATGGTTTTTTTGTGAATAAGTCACCCGCAACTTATAGTCAGGCGACCGCCTTACCTGCCCAAAATAACAGCCACACCCTCAACCTTGCCTATGATAGCTCTAATATTAACGTCCCTGTCCCGTCTCTTGCCCCTCATACCCAAGCAAGCTTGGCTGAAATTCTCGCCTTAGCTAATCA
>JALZUP010000262.1 GCA_023301505.1 Robiginitomaculum sp. | reverse complement strand
TGTTCGAATATTCTAAGCACCTGCTGATCTAGCCATGCTCGCAGGCGTCTTACCAGGCTAAACTTATTACGATTTTCACGCCAATCGTAGTAACCACTTCGAGACACCTCAAGAACTTTCCCCTTCGGCTTAATATTGTAGTTGACCCGATTTTCTTCAATAAAAGCATAGCTCATTTCAGGTCCTTCGCGAAATTCGCCGCCGCCTTTCTTATCATTTCGAGCTCTTGTTTTTTCTCGGCCAACTCTCGTTTTAGCCGTGCATTCTCAGTCGCTAGTTCTTGCAATACTGCGTCTTTTTGTTTGTGAGACTGAATCTGTGAGCGCCATGAATATAGCTGTGATGACTGCAGTTTCAGTTGCCTGGCAGCTTCCGCCACGCCAACCCGGTTCGCCAAAGCTAACGCTTCAGACTTGAACTCCAGGCCGTGGTTACGCCGAGCATTAGTACTTTGTTTTTTCTTCTAGCTTGACATTTGTCACCTCGTTTAACCATTATAGGTTTTTAATGAGGTATCCGTCTCTCGCGGGTACGATCAAACAACCTATTTGCGGACTTCGACGCAGACGGTGTTCAGGATAATGGCGATCGTTACCCAAGAGATTCTGCTCGTGAATCCTGATATCAATAGTTACAAGGTGATTGTTGGTCCGTTGAGAACGCAGGAAAGTATAGATCAGGTGATTGGCGAGTTAAGAACATTGGCTTTCGAGCAAGTTCAGGTGATAAGAAATTACGAGTAATGAGGGTATTTGATTATTACGAAGCAAGTGTGCAAGGCCTTTGACGCTGTAGCCAAATTAAGGGTTACCATGCTTGAGCCAGGCTTAGTTAAAAACGGGATATAGAATGCGATCGCTATTTTCGGGGGTGTTAGAAATTCTGTGTTTTGCCTTTTTACAGTCTCCTACAGGAGCTCGCCGTACTGGCGAATGATTCTGACCCTGATGCGTTGTCGTTACCGAATACTTTGGTCTCTAACGGACCTGCCAGCGGAATAGCAAATATTCGCAACGGTGTGGTTATCGACTATATTCCCAACGCAAATTTCGATGGTCAAGATCAGTTTAGCTACAAGATAACCGATTCAGGGGGTTTGCAAATCAGTGCAAATGTTGTTGTCAGCGTGAGTGGTGTTAATGTCCACCCGTTGTTCGAAACGATACCGTCTCAACGGTTGAAAGCATTCCTTTGGAGATTAATGTGCTGGATAACGATACTGATCTTGAAGGCGATACTATGTGGCAATAATACTAAGGGGCTTAATTTATGTGTGCTTCTATTAAGTGCATTCAGTTAAGATGATTCTTGCCAATCAGGGATCAGAAAGACTCACTTGTCAGTTTGTAAGCGACCAAGCAGAGCTGTTGTAGTCGAGTCGAGCCTGATAATTCTGGATAACCTGCCGTCCATCTTGAAACAGTCAATCCCATGTAAGATTCCCAAAGCAACGCCCGACGAGTACGCAGATTACATGAGTAATAGCGCAGCATCGGTCCCAAATATGAAAGCTATTACATGCCGTTGTACATTTAGCATCAAAACTACAGGGCTTCCCAGAATCATATTTGGTAGCTGGTGGCAGCAGCGGTAGAGCTGCACGGGTCAATCGCAGATTCACTCAAAGAAGAGTTATTGGGAGGAGGTTTTCTCAAGTGCCTCCCCCTGACTGTATCATCCTCGGCCGCAAGATTGAGCGGACCTGGTGCTGACATCATCCAGGGGCAGGGGAATATTGCTCAAGGTACTCTAACAACCGATTCACATGATGCGTCAGCGGTATCGACGCCTGATTGCCCATCACATATATCACCTGCTGAGGCTCCGCCAATAAGATCGTCATCGCCATTGCCACCAGTGATTAGGTCAGCGCCCGAGTTGCCGTCTACTGTATCGTTGCCTGATCCGCCACTGATTTCGTCATTGCCAGTACCGCCGGTGATTGAATCGTTACCATCGCCACCAAAAATTGTGTCGTTACCGTTACCCCCGTTGATAGTGTCTTGTTGTCCCTGACCTCTGATGTCGTCGTCACCGTCGCCACCATCGATGGTATCTTTGCCATTGCCACCAGTGATTTTATCGTCGCCATCACCACCATTTATTATGTCGATACCGAAGCTGCCTATGATGTGATCGGCATCGGGGCCACCAAAAATAGTGTCATTACCGCCGCTGCCAGAGATAAAAACACCTGAGCCAACAGTGGCGCCAGGACCAGTGTAGATTGTGTCGCTACCGCTACCACCGATGATGCTGTCGATACCATTGCCGCCATCAATGGTGTCGTCCCCCGGTTGGCCGAGCAATGTGTCATTGCCTTCCTGGCCTGCTATAAAGTCATCACCTGAACCACCACGAATAAAATCGTCGCCAATCCCACCAAATATTGTGTCGGTTCCTGCAGTGCCGTGTAGATCATCATTTCCGGTGCCTCCATCAATCCAGTCATCACCGCCTCCAGCGTTAATTATATCGTTACCGCCGAGGCCACAAATTGTGTCATCTCCACCTAAGCCGTTGATGGTATCCGCACCATCTGTACCTAAGATAACGTCTGAAAATGGGGTTGGTATATCACCATTGGCGATTACAACATTCGCAGTTAGTCCATTACATGTGCCGCTATTAGAAGATTGTGTATTCGCGGTCATGTCTAGATACTTAAGACCATATCGCTGTCCCAATGCGCGTAATCCTTCAGCAGTGAAATGTGTTCCCAGCTTTGGAGGGGTGATTGTTAAATCCATTTCTCTTGTTGGCAGATCTTCTCCTGCAACACAGCCAGTCCAGGGGTCGTTGTCTGAGTTAAGAGCCATTAACCTATCATTGACGGTATCATTGTCAGGTATCTGTTTTGTTTCTCCACAGATAAAGGGTTTGTCTGAATTGAACCAGTTTTCTGCACGGAACCTTTGTATTAATGAGTTGAGCTTATCGGCGTAGTAGGTGTCGTCGCTTTTTTCTGCGGCGGTGGCGTCGACATCAGAGGTGCCGTAAAACTGATGATCAGTTTCACCCTGGTGCCATAGTATTCCGTCAAGTGCCGATTTAACGCCCTGTGCGTTAAGTGCTGCGATCACTTTAGACTGGATTGTTTGTGTAAACGAGCTGTTTGCATCCCAATGTAAGATACCTTCGCCTGGTGCGCTCGCGATGATGATACCAACAACTCGGTCGGGATCGTTTTCGACAACAGTTTTAGCAAAGTGAAACGCGAAGTTATTGTAAGGGCTTCGGGTGGGAACTGTTAAGGAGAAGTTGCCAGGGCGAAATCCATCAACATCCCAAACCTGATGTAAGTCTGCTACTTCCCAATCATTTGAATCTGTATAAGCAAAAACCCGCAGATCAATGGTATCAATTTGTGGATCAAATTCAGTTTGAGAGCCGGTTACGTTTGATTGACCAGTGACAAGGACCAGGTCCGTTATGTCTGAAATAGTCTGTGCATCGGTTGAAAAAGGTGCCCACAAGAAGGTTGTCAGAATAGCCGCCTGAAGAGATCGTAAATTTTGAACCTGAGTTGTTGTCATCATAACTAATTGCCTTTCGCTACGCGGCTAAACTGTCTTGTATTCTGGATTCTAGAGCAGTGACGGAGCCAAGAGAGGTCTGAAGGTTGATATAATTTGGCTGATCAACCTGTACTTGTGGTGTTACTCGTTTAACTTGTCACGCATTATAAGGTGGTACTGAGTCTCACCTGGTTGATGATAAGCAAGTACTCACTATTATCATCGGCTTTTTTGTATTTTTTACAAAAGGTTTAGAAAATTTTAACGTAATGACAAGAAAGTGTCGAATAATAATTGTGTTTTATGACGTGCAAGGTTCCCGGTGACTGCTGTTAGTTGCAGTAGTTGGAAGAGCGCTTGAAAACGAGCCAAACAGAAGGAGGATGCTCGCTTGTAGTCTCAAACTGTCATCAGTTCGTGTTCAATAAGCTAACAGTCAAATCCGTTTCATGTCGGTTGTTGTGCATTAATTAAGGCCCGCAGTGTCAAATACAGGATCTTATTGCCCGGACCACCATCTACTTCATCGAAATAGTGCATAAGGCGCACAGCAGCGCCAGTGAATAGCAGTGAATCAGCATAGGCGCTGACCGTTATATTTTTGATATTGGTTGGGGGAATGACCGGATTGAAGACTTCAATCTCTCTGACGGCAATATGGATATGAGGCGCATAGATGCAATTGCAGGCATTGGTGATTTGATAATTACGGGAGTTCCTGGTGGTGGTATTGGCACGGTAATTTAATTTGGAAGCGACACGATCACGCTACCTAATCGTAGGCCTGAACAGATAGATGCGAGTCACTTTCAGTTTTAAAGCTCCAGTTGAATTTGAAGGCGTGAGCCGCTTAAGTAAGCGGCGTATGACTAACAGAGCGGTCAAATGAGAATTTGGCACCGCCGTGTGAAGCCGGTTCACTGGAATAGTTAGCAAGCCATATTGAATCGGCCATCGTCTGCATTCCAGAAACCTACTTCTAATTAAATTACGCATGGTTTAATTTCAACAACTCGCCATGCAGATGGGCCTGGGATGTGTATTTCAGCATTATCCATTTCTAAAGATACACCGGTAAGGCCATCAGAAGCGCAGTATGGTTTTTTATCAAAGCGAGACGTCTTAACCTTTAGCCTGCTGTCAACTCGCTCTTTCGCAGGAAGGGAGAAATAGGGCTTAGACGCGGGTAATGCGTTTGATCCAGTCTGAACCTGTGAAAATGGTTTTACAATCGACACTAATATTCGATCTTTCGATTTGTCTTCCCATGTCACAATATAATCATCTTGGTCACTGTGTTCTATTTTAATTGTTGCAGGATCATCGTTGTACTTTTCTATCACTGTAGATAATTGATTGCGGTAATATTTATTTCTATTGAAGACTAAAAGTCCAGGTGGAGGAATATGCGTCAATGCCACTCCGTGCTTGTTTAGGTTGTTGTCTGCCTCCGTTGGGGTCGCTGTGCTGATAACAAACTGGTAGGGGGACAAGTCTCCCTCTATCAACATTCGATCATCAATGCCGACAACTGGTATCCCTGCTGCAACTAATGATTCGTAGATCTTTAATACCGGCTCGATTACGTTAACCCAAGCCCCTCGTTGACCATATTTATTTCGTTCTTTTTCGCTGAAGTGTATAGCAACATATTTCAGTGGCTCAGCGTTCTTAAACAGAGGGCCCAGTCGATCATTTAAGCGGTACATCTTTTCGAGAACATTTCGGGGTGTTACGCCATCATTGTTTGTCGATCTAGTGATGTTTCTTTCGTCTATATCAAGGTTCAAAATACCCCCTGTAGACACCACTGCGCCAGCTGCCAACATTAGTTGCTCAATTGTAGGAACACCATTTATCCAAACGTGCGGACTACTTTGTGACACAGATCTGAGCATGGACCAACCAAATGTCATACGAGTCTCTGCAGTTGGAGCTCGTACTAATAAGTCAGGGTTGTATTGAAAAAGATAGTTTGTCAGTCCGCGTCTGGTTGCAATATGATACTCCGTTTTTGGAATACCGGCCCTTGCTAGATCATAGGTCATTTCTCTGTTTATCAAGGTTGGCAACGAGGTGACGCTGACCAGTATTGCAAAATCAGATTGTTTTCTAAATGGTTCGACCCAACCGTTAATTGTTTCGGCCATAGTCTTTGCTTGATATAGCTGAAACTCTTGCCAAAAAATAGCTGAGCGTACCGGTGTATCTGCCAGCTCAGGATGCTCAACACGAAAGCGCTGCTCCATCTCAGTGCCAAAGCAGCCACTGGGTGGAAAATGTCTCCAATCAAGGTATATACCGGATACGCCCATTTCGTAAAGCTCATTTAAACGAGTCGCAACAACTTTTTTATAACCACTGGAGATATCGAGATGTGGCCCTTTCACAGCATGACCGATCACATTCCCATGCTTGTCCTTACAGGTCCAGTCAGGGTTTAGTGAACGGGCGGACTGATCAGAACTATCCCAATAATAGATAAGCGGATGTAGGCCCTCAGCGCGAGCTCTGGCGACTATTGGTGAAATCTGATCCGTCGTATTTTTATTTAGTACCGTCCCTTCGGAATTCCATGGTGTTGAGCTGGGCCACGGAGGGTCTTCATTCATAGTTTTGCCGTGGCGAGTGTAAACTGACACACCCATTTTAGATAAAGCTGCCTCCGCGCCGTCATAAGCTTCAACCCAGGCATCGCCCTTATCGAAAAGGAACTTTTCGAGTGGATCGTCACCTGCAATTCGCGTCCAAGCCAGTGGTGAAAGACGAGTATGCGCGTGAATTCGTGTTTCTGTAAACCAGCTCGGTGTTACTACACCAGATAGGGGTATTTCTATTAAAGTTTCAGCGTTAACTTTGCTATGTAAAAGTAAACTGGAGCTGACAATCAAAAGTAGAGGCAGAAACCTATGCAGTGGTGATAAACGGCTATTCGTGATCATAAGTAATCATTTCCGACATAACATTATTCCAGAAGATGGGGGGGTTAGTATCAAGTAGTTAAGGTGGGAGAATAGGTGAAATGTGTCGTAAGGTTTTATGAAGTTACAATGGAATGCCAAGTATTTCTACAATTTACAGATGATATGAATTTTTAAATTCAATATTATTAAGTTTAAGGGTAAATTTATCGTTGAAACGAGCTGTTGATCGTACCCACGAAGGACGGACGCCTCATTAAGATCCTATAATGTTTAAACGAGGTGACAAATGTCAAGACAGAAGAAAAAACAAAGTGCAAATGCGCGGCGCAAACACGCCCCAGAGTTCAAATCAGAGGCTTTATCTCTGGTGGAACGGGTTGGTGTGGCAGTACCCAACGGTGACCTTGTTTCATCTTATACTTTTAGAGGCCATAACGAGAGACAGAGTGGGGGGGGGCGGTAAGATATCGCTGCAGTTTAATTTGCCGTTGTACCAAGGCAGACAGGTTGAATCTCGCAAAGCTCAGGCTAGATTGAGGCAGTCTTTATCTGAGCAGCAGTTGGTATTGGCGTAACGAAGTGTGGAACAACAAATTAGAAATACCTATGCAGGCGTTCAAACCTCTTGCGAGCGTTTCTGAGCGCTGGAACAGGCGGTGGTTTCTAATTTGGAAAGTCTTCGATTGAACAGGCAACGGTATTAAAACATAGTTCGCGCCATTGTTGACCTTCGAATTTTGCGAGACGCCAAAGTTGGTGAGTTTAGCGATGGCCTGTAGGATTTATTGGCGTAATGAGCTTATCTTAGTTTGCTGAGTTGGGTGTCTGGATGATTTTATTCAACGGAAAAGTCAGTTTTGGGGTTATCAGTAGCAATAGCGAAATTGCCAGCGTTGTCGAAGGCCTGAAGTCGAATGCGGTAGTTGCCGAGGGTAGTTA
>JALZUP010000261.1 GCA_023301505.1 Robiginitomaculum sp. | reverse complement strand
GACGGACTTTTTCAGGTCAAGTCAGTGTGCATGACGCCGTGAATAGAGACGTTCCTCCAAAACCGTTTTCAGGTGAAATACGACGAAAATACATCGACTGGATTTGCCCTCTTACCCCCTGGAAAATCCTACGTCCTGCAAAGTTGCCCACGGGCAATTGTGCACGACAACACTTTTGTTCGCAGATTGCGCCATGCCTATATCGTCTGTCGGGGGAGGAACGAGTCATGACGGCACACGTCACTCCCGAGGTTTTAGGGGAGTGACGTGTGGCGTACACCGTGCCCCTGTTAAGGATATCAATGGCATTGACAAGTGACAGCCCGGTGATGCAACATAAAAGTGCTCCAAAACAATCTTCCTAGACGTTAGCTCAAGAGGAAGATCAGCATGCGTGCTGGCTAACATTTTTCCAGTCGGAAATATCCGATTTTGGAAAATTGCTTTTTTTGAACGCCTTTTGGTGAGCCATTAATAGCAACCCGGCGTCTATCCGCCCAATCGTTTTCCATAGAGAAAGCACGGAATACAGGTTCCTTCAACACCTGGGTTTTTGGTATTAGTCGAACCAAGAGCTACGATGAATTTACTGATTCTAGTTAGACGAATCAGTGGAAACATCACAATGCGGCATTCTATACATCGATTTATCTCTCAACAGAGAGCGCTCTTCGATAGGGGAAGAATTCCCGCAATTGATTTTCGTACTAGCCCATAAATGGGAGTTCCAGCTTGACTGGCGCTGACGAATATCACTAATCAATCGTGAAATAAAATCAATTGCCGGCTGCATGAGACCACTTTTATTAACGTTAAGGTGGACCAATGAAACCGTTACATTTTCACATCAATAATGTCTTGAAGCACAACCAGGACGGGTCGTTCTCGACTCAAGCTACTCGTGCGGAATCACTGCATCGTTCAGCCACTCAATTATTGAACTTAGGCTTTAAAGTAGTTCATACAAAATATTTAAAACCTAAACATATTCATGTGTTGACTGAACACTGGCTCAATGCCGGATTGTCAGCCGGTACGATAAAAAATCGGATGAGTCATCTGCGTTGGCTTTCAGAAAAGATTGAAAATACAGGTTTAGTGAAACGGGACAATGCGCAATATGGCATCCCGGATCGCAAGCACGTGAACGGTGATAAGTCGTCCTATTTTCGACAATCTCAAATCGATTCGATCCCCAGTAATTACATCAGGGTGTCGGCTGAACTGCAAAGTCATTTTGGATTAAGACGTGAAGAGGCGATGAAGTTTATCGTCAGCTACGCGGATAAAGGAAGTCACATTGTTCTAAAGCCTTCCTGGACAAAAGGGGGACGTGGCAGAGAAATACCAATCACAACTGACGGACAAAGAAGGGCACTTTCACTGGCACATAACGTAGCAGGGCAGGGCAGTTTGATACCTCAAAAACAGAGTTATTATTCACATTCCCGTGTCTTCGAAAAGCAAATGAGTGGGGTGGGTTTGGGTAGAACTCACGGTGCGCGCCATGCTTACGCACAACGCCGATATACCGAAATCACGAACTTGCTCCCGGCGGCTAAAGGCGGTAAACCGCGAAGGGAATTAAATCAGTTTGATCGAGAAGTTGATACGCATGCGAGGTCTATTATTTCCGTTGAACTCGGTCATGAAAGAATAGAAATTGTAGCGGTTTACTTGGGCGGTTGATGCCATGTAATTATTAATATTTTGATACTGTATGGTGTTTTTATTTTGTGACCTAACACGAAAAATGTAATAACAAATGTGATGTAATCAATCATGATGTGTGCGTAGGTTGTGGGTTGGTTGCTGTTATAGAAATTAAAAAAGGTGTTAATCCGATGGGTTTGTTTTCTAATTTTTTAAGTCAAAGAAGTTCCAGTCGTGTAAATGCAGATAAAGATAAAGCTGCTCGTAATAAGCTCAATCAAGAGAATCAAGTAAAAACAGCCAACGATAATAGGTTGGAGCAAGATCGGAAGTATCAAGATCAACGAATAGAAAATGATCGTCTTGAGAGAATTCGCAGAGAGGAGGAAGAAAGGCGAATTATTAGAGACGAGAATGATCGAAGATTAGACCGATGACGGAAGGGTTTCAAAAACGTCCCGGTCGCCGTGTTTATCTAAATTCAAGCAACAGTGAATGGTTGAATGATAATTTACCTGGCTTATTAAGGGATCGTCAATCGAATAAGATCGGTGGTCTAAGTACTGCGATTAATCAAGCGCTTCGACATTTCAGAGCGACACTAGTAGAAGATATAAAAGTTGCCGATCGGCGATTTAATATCGAAGAAATGGAGGTCATGAATGTAGCGTTTAGCGCTAAACACGTACCGTGGTATTTCTCTAATTTCAATCATTTCTTCCAAGTATTGAAGCAAATTGATGATCAAAAGGTTGATCGGTGCAAGCACTGGAATAAAGCCGTGAGTATTTTACGGCAGCATTCCACGCTTGCGGAAATTAACGCGATAGTGTTCAGGTCAAAGTATTAGAGGTCCTATTATGTGTTTTTTAAGGTTGTCGTGTTGTGCTGTAATGTTGTTGTTGTCGAGTGGTGCTTCTGCGGAACTTACGAAAGAGCAGATGTACGACGGTGTGGATGTTAGTTTGAAATCTTTTAGTGACCGTAAAAAATCAGTCGATAAGGCGGCGCAGAACAATGGCGGTTTTCTCGGAAATTCAGAAGTTGAGTTGATCGTGGTGTCTAAGTATTTAGCGAATTCCGATGAAATGCCTGATGTCGATGTGACAAATTATCGGCCTAACGCTCTGAAGAAAATCACTGGTGAGCGCAAGCCTAACGTTGTTGCCGGTACGTCACGGACTGACAGAAAACTGGATTCGCCTTTAACGGGTTCACCCATTGGGTTCGGTGAACGAGATCCTATGGGACAACTGACCAGTGCTCGTATGCCTACGGCTGCTGATTTTGATCCGTTTAAAACGATTCTACGATGGGACTGGAAAACCGATGTGTCGGTTGGCAACGCGATGAAGAAATTGGCGAAGGTCGTGGGCTATTCTCTCATCGTACGTGACTCCCGAGTGGGTAATGTGTACTCAATGCCTTTGCCGTACGCCCATCGAAGGGCTCGTCGAGTTGATGTGAGGACCGGGTTGGAATTTTTAGGTGGGCCGGCGTTGATGGTGGTGGTTGATCACACCAATAGAACCATCATGCATATGGTGCGGAGTGAATATCCACCGGCTTATGATGCGGCCTCCCTGCCTCGTTGCAAGCCGAACGTGACGTTTGGTGTGATGCCGGCTGGATCGACGTTGGATCGTGTACTCATCGTGGAGGGAAAAAAATGCGTTTATTAGTGCTGTTGATGTCTATGGGGTTTGTCGGTGTGACGTCGGGACAAACTAATCCCGTGTTTAACGACCCGGAGGCCGCTCAATTAAACATGAGTCAATTTGAGTTGACCGAAGCTGAAGCCATTCGTGTGGAAAAGCTCAAGGCGCTTGATGTGTCGTTCGGTGTCTCTAACTTGTCGGCCGTTGAGTTACTCGGGAAGTATTCAGAGACGCAAGTCGAGCGTCTAAAGTACGCACGTAAGCATGTGATAGCGACTGCGGATAACATCGGCAGAAGTCAGGCGTGGGCACTTGCTGTCTACGAAGTCTCTCAGGAACAGAATATGGTGGCGGCTGTGTTGAACGCGAATCCGGCGATCAGAGAAGGGTTGGCTACGTTAAAGATGAGCGCGCCTGGGGATGATTGGTCCGGGTTTGATCGGGATGGACGAGCCCCTGAGAAAAAGCGCACATTATTCGTCAGTCTGTCTTGCGGTGATGCGTGTGTTGATTCGTTTATCGATCAAAAAGACAAGGTAATTGATCGGACCGTCAGTGCGTTGGACGTTGTTTTTGTGGGGTCGACCTCGTTGGATCAAGTGAGCATTTTCGATTGGGCCAAACACGCGGGTGTCACTTATGAGGCGCTTGAGTCGGGCATATTGAATTTGCATATTGATAACGAGGAGTGGGTAGCGTTTCGCAACGGCTATAACGATGTGCCACGTCTGGTTAGATGATGAGGGTGATCCTGATCACGGTATTACTGTCGGTCCCTGTTTCGGGTAGAGCGGAGATTGTAGTGCCGGTGGCGTACCGAAACGTTGGTCAGGTCTATGGCATCCCTTACAAATTTCTCTTTGCGATTGCTATGCAGGAGTCACAACGACAACTGCCTAACGGTTCGGTGCGCCCCTGGCCCTGGACACTGAATGTCGCTGGCGACAGCAAGTTCTACAACACCAGCGAAGCGATGTGGGCAGATTTGGTTGGATTGGTGGGGGAGGGCAGGACGAACATCGATATTGGCCTGATGCAAATCAATTATAAATGGCATCACAAAAGAGCGAATTCGTTACTTGATCTTGCCCGTCCTGAAGTGAATCTCAATATTGCTGCTCAGATTTTGATGGGTGAGCATAAACGGTGTGAGGGAGATTGGTGGTGTGCGGTGGGTGGTTATCATTCGTATCGTGCGTCTCACGCGAACAATTACATAAAGAGTGTACGCAAATGGTACGACTTACTTATCTAGCCCTCATCATCTTCTCTGGCTCGGTCTATGGTTACGACAAGGATTTTTTTAAAATTCAAACACTGGAGTATCCAGTCGTGACTGATTCGATGATGTCAGCAGTGGGCAACATCGATCGTAAGCTGGATTATAAGCCATTGCGTTCATTAGCGATTGTGGGTGCTGATGAGCTGAGTGCGCGATGGTTAAGGTTAAACAATGAGTACTTGGTGGGTATCGGGGCCGTTGGGCTTGTCATCAATGTGGAGTCGGCCGAGCAACTGAAGATTTTGCAACAATACACCGATGTCCCTCTCATGGCTTCTCCGGGCTACGATTTCGCGGTGCATTTTGGCACGGTCTATCCGCTGGTCATTGATGCAACAGCCGGTCGGGTAAGACAATGAGTACACCGTATCAAAAAGAGGTGTTGTTGCGTCCGGCGGTTGAATTCTATTCTGGCATGGTGTCGGCGACTTCGGCCTTTTTTCTGATCGCCATGCCGGGCCTGTTGATGATTCCTTGGACAATCGCGTATGTGGCGGCGACTTTCTTTACGATTATCGCCATCTACGATTGCTATCGCGGGTATGTGATTCTTCGGTATCGACGAGCGATCAGTCGTCAGGGGCCGTTTGAAATTAGAAGTCATAAAGTGCCGGTGTATGAGGATCGTTTATACATCGGCACTGGCTTTGAATGGGGGCAAAGACACACACAGCGTTATCTCGATACATTCGATGATAAATATCTGCCTTTTATAAAAAAACAGGAATTTCACTTCGCTCGTGGAATACAGCGACTGTTCAGTAAAATTCCTTTGTTATCATTGATCTCGTATTACCTACGACAAACCTGGGTGTTGAATCCGTGGCCGCCGGTGGCACCACTGTCTGGCGATGTCAGCTTGAATGGGGTGGAGCATCATCAGTCTAAAGCGTTTCTGCCAAAGTCGGATCGCCGTCAACATACCTACATGGCGGGTGCGACAGGCACGGGTAAAACCGAGGCCATGGAATTAATGGTGGTGCAGGACATTCACCGAAAAAGTCGGGATTGCGTGATTGTCTTTGACCCGAAGGGTTCGGCGTCACTGTTGAAAACCATGTACGCCGAATCAATCCTTGCCGGACGCGAGGAAGATTTTACGGTGTTTCATTTAGGGTTTCCCGAAATAAGTGCGATGTACAACGCGACGGGTAATTTCTCCAGAATCACGGAGGTGTCCAGTCGCCTTGCCAATCAATTACCCGATGGTGGTGATTCGAGTGCGTTTAAAGAATTTGGTTGGCAGTTCATTAATCTGGTGGTGCGGGTCAGTGATGAAATGACAATTCCAGTGACGTTGGTGTCCATACGCAAATACATCGGTGATGTTGGACCGCTTTATCTCAATTATTCCAAAATGTCCCTTGACCGTAAATACGGCTCGACGTGGGTCGAGTGGTTCAACGATGAGATCCGGTCCGTGGTTGAGGCAGAGGAAAAATCGAATAATAGAGCCGTGATCGGGTATTTGAGTGGTCGTCCGGTGGAAGAGCAAGCGATGCATAACTTACTTCGGAAAGGGCAGTTTGTATTGTCCGACAGTCAACTGTTTCTGGATCTCGAAGAAGTGTTGAAAATGTCGGCAAGCCACTACAGCAAGCTCGTGGCCTCGGTGCGGCCTCTGCTCGATAAGCTGACCGCTGGTCAGTTGGAGCTGATGATGTCGCCGAGCGAAGCTGAAATCGAAAGCGGTCGACGTTTGCTTGAATGGGAACAGGTGATCCGAAAAAAAGGCATTGTCTACATTGGCCTTGATGCGATGGCGGATTTTACCGTGGCCTCGGCGGTGGGGAATGCGATGTTGATGGACTTTGTCTCCACGGCATCAAGAATCTATAAGGAGGGTGTTTTAGGTGATACTCCTGGTGGGATTCAATCTGAGGAGATCGCCGTGTGGATGTATCTGGATGAGGTCGACGCGTTGGTGGGCGATGAATTTATCCCGATGGTGAATAAAATACGTGGCGCTGGCGTCGGGATCGTCGCGTTAAGTCAGGCGGTTCAGGATTTTGAGGTGGCGCTCAATTCCGTGGCTAAGCAAAAAGTGATCATCGGAAACTTCAACAACGTGATTATGTTCCGGGTGCGTAATAAAGAGACGGCAGCGCTTATTGCTGATCAGTCACCGACCGTCAGAGTATTGCAGCTCACTGACATCACAACGGCTACCGATACCGACAATATGCTCGATGGTAGTTTGTTTAAAAGCTCTAATGAAGATCGAAGCACCAACACAGAAACACCGATGATCACCGAGTGGATGGTGATGCGTTTACCGATTGGACAAGCGTTCGCGTCAGTGGAAGGAGGACGATTGATGAAGCTGCATTATCCGTTTCGCGTTCGCGATTACCGTCAATTGATTCCGGACAGCATCGTTGAGATGGCAGGTCAGATGGAGCGTCGCTATCGCGCTGGGAACGATTGGTATAAGCAAATAGCGTAATGGCTAAAGACTACTTAGAACACAATAAGACGGTCATCAGCAGGTCGTCGAGTATAGCGCATCAGCTGTTTCGGTTCTTTGGTCGTATCGTTATGTTGCTCGTGGTCGGTCTGGTGCTGTCGATTTTGATTGAGTTGTTTATGGTGTCTTTTGTGAGACCGGAGGTTGGGGCCGAATACAGCCGAATGTTAGTCGATAGTGAGAGTCAGTATTTGAACGGTATCTCGCGAATGAATCCGTTCGTTAATGACGGAGACGAAGTGGTTTATCACCAGTTGAGTAGAATCAATGCCTGGTTGTTCGGTGGCTTTATCGCCATCTATATCGAGTCGTTGGCGATGTATGTGGAGGTGATGATCAATATGTTTAATGTGTTCGTACTGCGTGTGTGCGTGATGTTGTTTAGCTTCCCCGTGTATGGATTTTGTGCGGTGATTGGTATCTCAAGAGGACTGGTTAATCGTGAGTTACGAAAGTGGGGCGGGGGGCGAGAAAGCAGTGGTCAGTTTCATCTATGGATGAATCTTGTGCCGTTTGGGTTTGCCGGATCGTGGGTGCTTTACCTGAGTTGGCCTGGCAGCATCAACCCGAATTATATCGTCATGCCGTTTGCGATATTTTTTGGCTGGATGCTGATGTTGACGAGCTATCGAATGAAAAAATATTTGTAGGAGTGGTGATGAAAATAATCCGTGGTATCGCAGTGTGTATGTTGGTTCTTAATAGTCAGGCGATGGCGAATGGAAATCTGCATAGCATTATCATTGAACTGGAAAACATTAAGGGCCTGGTTGCTTTGCAGAAGGCAAAAAGTAATGATGATGAGCGGTGGAAATTTCGCTACGATTTACTGGAGCGCCGGCTCGACAATATTATTGTTGATATAGAGAAGCATATCGCGCTGAAGAAAACGTTACCGCGATTAGCGCCTGTCGAGATCGATGTTTCTAGACGGTCGGATTCAGTGCTTCTCGGTACGCCGGGAGGGTGATCATGGGTCGTATCTCTAGGAGTCTATTATGTTAGCTACATACTTACGTCTTGGTGGCAGCGATATGAATTGGGTGATCGCTGTATTCATTGCTGTTGTCTTTGTACTGTGTATTTGGGCGGTAGCAGTGACGTTTTTTCAGTTAACACGTAATCAAGTGTCTGTGTTCACTTTATTCCTTATATTTGTTCGTATCGGTGTGGTTGTCACCATCAGCAGTACGGTTGCATTATGGATGACATAGTTATAGATAACGTGTAATATTAAATCGTCTTCGAATGTATTCGTTGATGTAGGACCTCCCAAAACAGAGACGACATCCATGTGGAGAGTTGCTTGTTCCGTGAGTGCCAAGCGTTAGTAAGCTGAGAGCACAACGTCGGGAATTTCTAGATATATT
>JALZUP010000260.1 GCA_023301505.1 Robiginitomaculum sp. | reverse complement strand
ACCTTGATTAAGTTCGCACGGAAGAGGGTGACCCTAGGCGTGATTGTGAACAAATCACACGAGTACGACGAAGGCAGTTTCATTCTTGTGTTGTGGGAAATCTTTTTGAGAAAGTACCGTATCAAGTTTGGACAGTCCAATTTTGGTTGCAGGGACCGTTCGCGGTAGTGACCAAAAGTCCTGGTTCGTCTACAGGCAAAGTTGTTGTGCTTACTCGTGGCACGTTTGATTTAGTTTGCAGTCGAAAGACCCGCACTGGCCGACATACAGGGGTAGCGCCCTAAGGCATATTACAAGAATACGCTTGTTCCACCTCGCCGGGAACAAGCCCAAACAAGGTTTCCGAGTAATCGCTACAAACTTCCTATACGGGTGGGCTTGCCATTGTGTTAACTATCGGTTAACGGCTTGGGATCTCGGAACGGAAGATCTTGTATACTCGAAGGGTGCATCCATTCGGCGCAATGGATGACCATAGCTCGGGATCGGTCAGGATTGAGAAACTGACCGCATCCAACTTTTACATATGGAAGCAGAAAATCCAGCTGCTGCTTGCTCTCCGAGACGTCGATCAATACGTTTTTGATGATATCTCGGAGGATGCGACCTCTGATGACAGGAGAAAGTGGATGCGTGGTGATGCAAAGGCAAAGGCAGTCATCGGACTCACACTTTCTGATGACTACTTGCAACATGTGCGCGGGTGTGGCAGTGCAAAAGAAACTTGGGACGCAATTCTGAATGTCTTCGAGCGTCATACTTTGCTCAACAAACTTGCTGCTCGTCGTGATTTCTACACTGTGTCCATGCTTCCAGATGAGAAAGTGCTTGTGTTCATCAATCGTGTGAAGCAACTTGCTGCCAGATTGCAGTCAATGAGTGTCGAAATTGACGACAAAGAAATTGCAATGGCTGTACTGAATGGTTTGCCTTCACGATTTGATAACCTGATTGTTGCTCTTGACGCACTGGGCAATGAAGATAAGGTGTTTGGACTCGAGTTTGTGAAGAGTCGTTTGTTACAGGAGGAACAACGAGAAAGCATGAAGATCCCTTCTGCGACTTCACCGCACACACCTGCATTTGTAAATCGCATGCCTAATCGAAGTGATATGAAGTGTACGAACTGTAATCGAGCGGGACATACTGCAGCGCGTTGCTGGGGCAAGGACGTGAATGGGCGCCGACCTGCACCACCAAACGGGTTTAGGTTACGCACTAACAATTTCAAACCATCTGCATTCTTGTCACAAAATGAGTATTCCACTCCTGCCCTCACGGAGAATGATTTCACCTGCTTGCTTTCTACTTCTTCTCCCGGAAGCAAAACAGCAAATTCAGTCCCATGGCTTGTGGATTCCGGCTGCAGTGCCCACATCACGTTTGATCGATCTCTATTCGTCACTTACGAACGCATGCAATCTGGATCAGTAGAGATGGGCACGAAGGCTAAAGCAAATGTCGCCGGTCGTGGTGAAGTACACCTCATGCTAAATGTCAACGGTAGTGAACGTCCTTGCAAGTTATCGAACGTGTTGCATGTCCCTGACTTTGGATACTCATTGCTATCGGTGAGCCAGATGGTGTCAAAAGGACTAAAAGTATCATTCCAGAACGGCAAATGCGTAGTCAATCAGGGACCAACAGTGGTTGCCACAGCGAGTCTAGTTGGTGATTTATACATGCTCGACGTTACGGGTCAAATTGCATCAGCACACGTAGTTACCTTGCAGACCCTGCATGAACGTCTGGCCCATGTAAACGTGCAAGGTATCGCCTCGATGATTCGCAATAATGTGGTAAGTGGCATCAATGTTCGCCAAAGTGATGTGATGAACGCATTGAATCCGAAATCTGACAACCATTCTCCTATTTGCTCTTCGTGTGTATTTGGCAAAGCAACGCGATCAGTAATCCCGAAACAGCGATCATCGTCTCGAGCCCAAAATTGCCTCGATTTGGTACATTCCGACGTTTGTGGACCACTCGAAGTACATTCTGTTGGTGGTTCGAGATACTTCATCACGTTTGTAGATGATCACTCCAACTGGGTAGTTGTGTACACGATGAGAAATAAATCTGAGGCGTTTGCAAAATATAAGTTGTTTGAGAAATTTGCCGAGACCCACACTGGCCGTAAAGTAAAAGTGCTTCGCACTGATCGTGGGGGAGAGTACTTGTCCACAGAGTTCAAATCATATTTGGATACGAACGGTACTCAACACCAACTTACAACTGCATATACCCCTCAACAGAACGGTGTCGCTGAACGCTTGAATCGAACCTTGATTGACCTTGTTCGCTCAATGCTATCGCATAAGCAAGTCAGTAAACGATTCTGGGCAGAGGCTCTCGCTACTTCAGTTTATGTTCGAAATCGAGTTACCTCACGTGCTTTACCAGTTAATACAACTCCGCACCACATTTGGATGAACTCCACACCAAATGTCGGACACTTACGAGTATTCGGTTCTAAGTGTTGGTATACACTACCAAAATTGGAACTCCGCAAACTGGACTTGCGAGCGCGTGAGGCAATGCTTCTTGGTTATGCACAACACAGCAAGGCATACAAACTGTGGGATGGAGTGTTGAACAAAATTGTTGTTTCACGGGATGTCAAATTTGACGAGTCGACATGCGGAATGCATGACATTTCTGAACTTGAAAGTGATTCAACCAACCCTGAAGTCAACGTCGTAATGCTTAGCGATGACATTGAGAATGAAAGTGACAACTCAAGTGCGAATGACAATGAACCAGGTGACGATGATGTTTCGAATGAAGCCTCTGAAAGTGTTGAGACTCCATCAGTAACCGATGATGATGAGAACGAAGAAGCGTCGTCTCAAGTTGAAACTCCAACTGTACCAGTTGTAAATCCCACCCCTGCTGTTCGAAGATCCTCTCGTGTAAGCAAACCTCCCGGATCATGGTGGCAAAGCAACTTTGCAGTTGCTCTTCTCTCACATGCACATGTCGCAATAGAGGGTCCAAAGACGTTCAAACAGGCAGTCAACGGTCCTAGAGCAGCATTCTGGCAAAAAGGCATTGATAAAGAACTTGCATCACAGACTAAGAATAGAACTTGGGAACTTGTCCCTAGGTCCGAAGCGTCCAACATCTTGACGTCTCGGTGGGTCTTCAATGTGAAGCAGTTACCTGATGCAAATGGCATCCAAGTCGAAAGTGCGAAAGCCAGATTAGTTGCTCGCGGATTCCAGCAAGTACAAGGTCTTGACTATACTGAGACATACGCACCAGTCATAAAGTTTACCACTATTCGCTTACTTCTTGCTTTGGTCGCTCATTTCGACTTAGAGCTTCACCAGATGGACGTTGTTACTGCATTCCTGAACGGCGACTTGGATGAAGATATCTACATGGAGCAGCCGGAAGGGTGCATTGACGAAAGCAAAAACGACTTTGTGTGTAAACTGTTGAAAGCGCTGTATGGCCTAAAACAAGCACATCGTCAATGGCATGCCAAAGTAGATGACTTCTTGATTGGCGAGTTGGGATTCAAAACTTCACGTAGTGATCCGTGCCTTTACATCAAACGCATTGGTAGCACTATTATGCTGATTGCTCTTTATGTTGATGATTTGTTACTTGCTGGTAGTGATATCGATGCCATCACATGGATGAAGGGGGAGCTGAATAAACGGTTCGAAATGAAAGATCTTGGTGAGGCCAAAGTTTGTATTGGTCTGGAGATTCAGAGAGATCGAGCTACCAAGACTTTGAGCCTCACGCAAGCCAAGTATGCATCAAATGTACTCGACCGGTTTCGGATGTCGACCTGTAATCCATGTTTGACTCCAATGGAACAAGTCCGAGCAACATCGATTTCTGATGTTCATGACCCTGAAACGAATGCACCGTATCGTGAGGCAGTCGGCTGCTTAATGTACTTGATGGTGGGCACTCGCCCAGACTTGGCATATGCAATCGGTAAACTGTCCCAACATTCTGCCAATCCCTGCCAGTCGCATTGGTCAGCTGTAAAACGGGTAATGCGATACGTGCAAGGGACTCGAAACTTAGGAATCTTCTTCAACAATAAATCGAATCCGCCTGAGTTGCTGGGCTTCAGTGACGCAGACTGGGCTGGTTGTCAAGACTCTCGCAAGTCGACCAGTGGATATGTTTTCAAGTTCTGTGGTGGGGCGATTAGTTGGAGTTCACGAAAACAAACTGTGGTAGCGACTTCAACATGTGAGGCTGAGTACATCGCCCTGAGTGAGGCATGTAAAGAGGCGACTTGGTTGCGTCAAGTAGTTGCAGATGTTCTTGGACATGATTGTGACCCTACGATTACGATGGGATGTGACAATGCCGGGACGATCTCGTTTGCGCACAACGAATCGATCAACCGACGAAACAAACATGTTGATGTGAAGTACCACTATGTGCGAGATGCGATTAAGAAGAGTATTGTTTCGTTGAGGCATTGTCCGACAAGTGCCATGCCAGCTGACATATTGACAAAAGCACTTGGACGAATTCTATTTCAAAGGTTTGTGAAACACATGGGGCTTGCAGTTACGACTTCAAGCAAAAGCATGTGATCGAGGGGGAGTGTTGAAATTCTACGACCACATGCTGGACACGAATACCACGTGTAACCCGAGGAAACCGAAATGCTCGCAAGGCAAAACTAAGCAAGTTTTCTTTTCAACGTGTACACGTGTGCTTTCTGTACACAGATGGACTTTACAGTTGGTTCTGAGCATGTTTGCATTTCGACGTGTACACGTGTGAAATCTGTACAGCGCTGCACTCTACAGTAGATTCTGAGCAAGTTTCATTTTCTCCGTCTGACACGTGTGGGAGGTGGACACATCGCACAGTACAGTACCAGAGGCATACAGTACGTCTGGGTCTGACACACAGAGTACAAGTCGTTGGGCGCATGCCTGGCACGTGCCAAAGGTTTGGGCGCGCATGCCTGGCACGTGCCAAAGGTTCACAACAACTCGCGTGAGATTCAGATTCGTAAGGCAACGTGTGCGCTGTCGGAATGCCTGGCGAATTACGCCACGTCGGATTTGAAATAGTAAGGGAGTTTTGTGCTTTGCTGTGCATTGTTGTGCTTTGTTGTACTGCCTTACTAATTTCTCCGCCATGACAGTGCGAATTCGTAAGGCGGATTTTGGTATTGTTTGCTGGGCCATCGCCAGATTGCCTCGGGAGAAAAGCGGGCACATGTGTTAGAGCCAATACATTTGTAGTATGTGTGTTGTAGTGTTTGGTAGTAGAGTTGTAGTGTTTCCCGAAGTGTATAAGTAGTGCCGGAAGTCAGCAACTCAAAGTAAATCGGTACCCAATCCTTCAACTTCACCTCATCAACCGTCCTCCGATTT
>JALZUP010000259.1 GCA_023301505.1 Robiginitomaculum sp. | reverse complement strand
CTTGTTGATGCCGGACACCAAATTGTGGCAGCGACCGGGCGCAGCAGGCTGACTGCCTGTGATCGGTTGGTGTCAGTGCCGGGGCTGCGATATGTGATTTGCTCTAATGGTGCTTATGCATGGGATATGCATAAAGATGCACTGCTCTCGGAAAACGAGATTTGGCAAAGCAAGGTAACAGAGATCGTGTCAAGGCTACGTACTGAATATCCTGATATGTCGTTTGGTTGGGAGTCCAGGGGCGGAATCAATTTTGAGGATGAGTTTATTGAACTAGCCGGTGGTATCGATCAGCTTGAAAGCGGAGGGCAGGCCGGTGATCCATGGTCACAAAGCCTTTATAAGCTCTACGTCAGGCGGCCTACAGTATTTCGGCTGGAGTTGCTGAATCAGGTGGTCGCGGTATTAGGTGGTAATCTGTGTGAAGTCGCTGCCTCTGGTGTGCCTTTTATTGAGATAACAGCGTTAGGTGCGAATAAAGCATCGGGTCTTGAAAATATCGCTAAAAGGCTTGGTTTTACGGCTGCGGACACTATCGTGTTTGGCGATAATTATAACGATTTATTGATGTTTAAATGGGCAGGCCATTCTGTGGCGATGGGTAATGCAGTGGAAGCGGTGCAGATTGAGGCAGATGCAGTGACAGTGGCCAATACCGAGCACGGCGTCGCGCGTTACCTTGAAGATCTATTAGATGCTGGTGAGCTTTGAACTCTGCGTCATATAATAGTTAACTGACTGAAACGCATCGCACGATGTTGTTGGCAAAAACAGGCGCCTCTGTCGATTGCAATGAGCAACGGCACTGTTTGGTTTTAATCGCCATTCTAGCGCTTAAGTCTTCAGATAAAAGTGGCAGTCAATTCGATAGAAAGCATGGTGAGCCAAAAACATTGGCTCACGATTGTCACTGAGCGATTAACATTTCAATTATATCTTCAAATGCCGCGTCGGCAATCGCACGCAATTCATCGTCGGTTCGATCTTGCACCGGGTGTGGCACAAAGATCATTGCCGCATCATGGGCTAACGATTTTGCCTGCGCCTGAGCCGCTTCAACAAATTCAGTGGTGGCCACACCGACACTTGGGATACCTCGGGATTCAAGTTCCACAATGTCATGCGTACAGCACGACGTACAGGAACCTCAATCCGCTAGTCCTTCAACCACCAGATCTACCTCGGTGGCAATCTGCTGGCTGAGTTCAGTGGGGGCTGGGCGCGCAAACGTCGGTTTGCGATAGCGGTTAACGCTAACCCCGGCAGCTACAAATCTTTCGTCCAGTCGATCTAGAAACACGTTGCCACGGGATTTAGAAATATCAAGAATACCTACCGACAGTCCGCTCAGGCTTGCCGGTCGAGCAGGGCGTTGCCGGTTAACTGATGCAGTCTCTCCGGTCGGGTCAATCAATAGTGTCATGGTTGTTAGCTCCTCAGGTTATTGGTTATTTTAAAATTATCACATGCATATACTAAAGTACCGCTTTTGTAACCGGAACACTTCCAACCGGGCCACTGGCCAGCCAGCCGCCGATAATACCGGAGAACATTCCTGCGCCACCGCCAGCGCGTACAATGAGTAATCCGCCGGGTCTGATTTTACTGTACGTGTTGTCTGCCATTGATTCGTCAATGCCTTCGGCGATACCACCAACCCCTTGCACCAATTCGGCACCGGGAATTTGTATCAATTCATAAAGCCTGTCAGATAACTGCTGTTTGCTCCAGCCGGCATTGCGATAAACTCTTTCGTGCTCCGGGCATACCACAAGTATGGCGTCGCCTGCTGGCGCTAGTTTTGGGTTCGACATAGCACGAAGTGACGCTGCAAATGTTTGACACAGTGATTCAGGGTCGCGTGCTTTTTGATCAACGATGCCTTGCAATCCGTAACCGGTAAAAGCAGTTACCGTTGAAACACCTTCATCGAAACCAAAGTCTGTTGATAGTGGTGTCCAGCACGAGCCTTCTTCGTCTTCGGCAAAACAGTAGGTGTATTTTCCCGGGTTACCCAGATTGGCGCGGTCCAACTCACCGGGCTTACCGCCGCCAACATTGCGAACGATCAATTGCACGGCGCGACCTATCGTTGCGTTGGCACGATTACCTTGCCCCAAGGCATTGACGCCGCTATTCATACCAATACGGTTGCGCACCGGCCCGTTAACTACAAACACTGGTGAAACATACATGGTGGTTGCCAGCACTCCGTGCATGCCGAATTCATCATCCATGATGGCCTCGCAAGCCGCTAGAACCACTGGCAGGTATTCGGGCTTACAGCCGGCCATCACAGCATTGACGGCGACTTTTTCTACCGTCAAATTACCCATGTTCGGTGGGCATTTGCCCAGGCTTTCCTGTGGGTCACGGGTAGTGCCCTGCAACATACGCAGCACCCGAACTTCAGTAGGGGGCACAAGTGGCAGTCCATCAGACCAGTCGCGGTCATACATTGCCTCTATTTCGTCTTCGGCGCTGCCTGTTTCAATACGGCGTGATTTAATGCCGGTGTCATCAAAGCGAATTTTAAGTTGTTCTAGTACGGCGGGCTCTACATTGATCGCACCGCAACCGGCTTTCCAGTCGGGTAGTTCTGCACCTAGGTCGGCAATGCCAGTAAAAGATTGCCACTCTGTTTTCTCCCAACCCTCTATGCGAGCGTGTTCTGAATCACCACTGACGCGCAATACCGTTGGTACGATTTCTATGCCGCGGCGATAGGATTCATCTAGTGTTGTGTCGTCTAAAACGCCGGGTATAGACTCTGGAAATGTCGGGTCATCCTGCGTATAAACAGTAAGATTCCCTGAGCGTGCTAATTGCGCCAGTACAGGTTCTACTAACTCGCAGGTTTGGCAGTTCCTTTTGACAAAAGCGATCAATTGATCGGGCATGTAATCCTCCAACGTAGTTCAGCGGTTGCAGTATCCCACAGCAGGAAGCACTAGACGAGTAATAACACCGGTAGGTTGTAGAGGTGCAGATAAGCGATCTGCCTTTGTATGCAGCGGTGCTGAGGCAATAAGGGATACGATAGCGCGCTGCAGTTTTTGCAAGCATCAGTTCGGTACCAGGCCACATCAGTCCGGTTAGCCCTACCGGCGCGATGCCAAGTGGTGCATTGTATCGTGTACCAAGCAGTGTGGTGAAAGATCAAGGGTTTGCTTGCTTTGCATAAATTGCGAAACAAGAGTGACATCCTGCAGTGCACTGATATTGCGAGCCACGCAATTTTCACGGCCGGTTCCGCTGTCCAGAGACTCCCAGCTAAAGTGTGGCATGCGGCGTTTAGCTCGGGAGGCCAGATTTGTTATTGAGGGGTATCGATTGAGTAGATCGGGATTCATCGGGTATTATATGCTTTATGTTACCGGTTAAAATTAATGGCGGAGTCTGTTGGTTTTGTTGGGTGTTGGTGTTTACTATAAGGTTATCGGTGTCAGGTAGAGGCCGCGTCTTGAGTTATTTTTTCGGTCAAAGAAGTAACCTTGGTCGGATGGTATTATTGTGATTCCACAGATCGGTTTATCAAAAAAATCAATATTTTATTGCACACTGAGTCAACTTACATTGCATTATGACAGCGGTGTCATTGCCGGCTATCTATAATCACTTCACATCAGCAGCGCAGATGCCACGCGGAATATTCTATATAATAAGCTTATGTACCAGTGGTAGCTATTCTGCATCATCATGTGCAGTATCAACATACAACACTAAATCCTTCTTCGGACAACGTACGGATTTTCCGTAATGAACCCTTATTCTGATCTAAAAAAGGAAAACGAACGCTTAGTTGCATTGCTTGAAGAGCACAACATAGATTGGCGTGTTCCTAAACACGATGCTTTGGATGGTAAAAAGGATATAGATTTTCCTAGCGGGCCTTCTCGTTCTGCAGTCGCAGCGCCAGTCTGTTTCTCCACAGAACAGAAGGTGCGACTTTTTAGGCGTCTTTTTCTAGGGCGCACGGATGTGTTTCCTATGCGTTGGGAGAGCAAGAAAGGGGATCGTAGCGGCTATGCACCTGCTTGTGCCAATGAATGGAAGGCAGGTGTTTGTGAAAAACCGCGTATCAAATGTGGGGCTTGCCAACACCGGCAGCTAGTTCCACTCTCTGACCAAGCGATTTATGATCATTTGTCCGGTGCGAAAACCCTTGG
>JALZUP010000258.1 GCA_023301505.1 Robiginitomaculum sp. | reverse complement strand
GGGGTACGGGTGTTTGTGGAAGCTCAATAAATGTCGGCTTATCGCTGTCAGTCACCAGATCTTTTGAAAAGCGATTTTTCCACTTCATAAAGCTGGCGTGGCTTATACCCTCTTGGCGACAGAAGGCTGGAGCTGTAAGTCCGGCGTTGTGATAAGTATTAAGTATCGACGATAGCCTGCCACCTGCCACTGTTCTGAAGTGCGGCGTTGTCTAGTCGTTGTCATCTGTGTCTCCCGTTTGATGTCCAGGAAACAATCTAGATCAAAATTCCGACGACCGAAATAACGCGCTAGGATGACCGCTTACACAGAAGACAGAAGGCTGGGTTTGTTGGCGCTTACCCACCAGTCCTTCTACGTCTGGGTATATCGGCAGAACACTGGATAGAGCTGTCCACACATTTTGAGGATCGGTTTAAAGGGATAGTTGGTTCAGTGAGTTTTCTGGAAACCCATTGTCAGAAATTCAATTTGACCCGACTTATTAATCGAAGCAATAGTCAATTACTATTTTGCTGACGAGTCACCACCCTACACTTCGACTTAAACATACTATTTTCCCGCTACCCTCAAGCGGTTATTTCGCGTGCATGATTGAATCGCAAGATCGCAAGTTGTGTTTATTTATAACCAATCGGATCACCTTTGTCATTTCATTGGTAAATACTACACCCACCAAACTGAAATTAATCTTGCAGCCTAGATTTCTTTCGAATCTGATCAATACCATTCCCTATTTGCTTCCTTTACGGTGACCTTTTACAGTGACAGCCCCTGTAATTTTCCTTAGCATTTTTTTAGTGGGTGACCCCCAACATTCCCCTCATATTCAGCTTTCCGTGAAATATATTTCATAGTGCCTCTTAAGATCAGGGTCCGAAGAACAACCAATCAGCGTGTCGAGTTCTTCGCCACGGCCGTGCTTCAAATAGCATGTCACATAAGAGAATATTCGCACCATTCTTTTATGGGAGGACATGCCATCAATCATCTCTTGATATTGCATTTCATCGTAACCTCGACTAGCGATCGTCGAGAATCCAAATTTGAAATCCTCGTCAATAGAACTATTGACTAGCGCAGATTCAATAGTCTCTAGCTTTCGAGGCTCTAAAAACATTAGCATATTAATAATTTTTACTCTGATCGCCTCTTCTGGATCATCTAACATACTAAATAGACGCTCAAACTCTTCGCAAGTCGTACCACAATTTACTATACAGTCACAAACTTGGTCTCTTATTCTCATCCAAGGAGACCCGGCTAACATATAGATAGTTGTAAATATTGGGCATGCTCTTTCCCCCTCAAGTACAGCAATATATAAACCTAGATATTCGCACGAATGGCTGTTAGATTCGAGAAGAGGCAAAATATCTCTTATGCAGTCCATTTTAATATGAAGCAAACTTCCTAACTCAGCATATTCAATAGTATCGTATTCGTACTTTCCTTTTAGAAACTGATCTCTAATTTCCTGAAAGCTTTGTTCGTCTTCAATACTCACATTATTCATCCAATGATCTAAGCCGTCTTTGTACCTTCTCCAAAAGCGGCTTTTCTACTTTATTTATTCTATGCAAGTGGGTCTTATCTGGCCTCATTCTTTTATTCTCCAGCTTTCTACTATTTATGCTCTCTTTCAAACTACATTCCGCACACTGTAATTTTTCTTTGTCTAAACCTATATTTGCTACCGCATCCCTCAGCTCATCATCATCGCCTTTTGTTCGACGAGAATTTCCAAAGCCGGTCATCTTTATCTCATCACAATTATGAACCCAAACCCCATCACTGTCATTAGCCGCAGCACCACGAACAAAGAAACTATCAACCTCCGCGACATCCAGATTGTATGCCAACAACGGCTCCGAAGTAATTCGAACACCCGTCACTTCAACCCACGATTCATCCACCGACAGCAACAAATCCCCCGAACGTAGCTCCACTGCCTGAATCCAATGCCCATCTTCAATCGGACCAGCATACAGATGCTGTTCCTCAGCACCACCAGACGCCGCCAAGCTAACCGTCATTGCTCCAGGCAATTCATACCTCACCCTCTGAACAAAAAACGGATGAATCTTATTAGAAACTATCGTCTGCTCTACCTGAGTATCAACATCTACCAGATCAATGTAGACCGTATGCTCATACTCATTCCAAAGATGATACAGCACTGGCTTCCAATGCGTCTCACCCGTCAATTCATCTTTCGCAAGGACAGTGGTACTTCCAACTAACTTTGATATCTTGTAGAAATCATTGCTTATTGATACTCATATATCGCATATACACCGAAAATGTTTGGAAAGAACATTATTAAACATTAATTATCAGCCCAAATGAGAACCGCTAATTCTAGTTTGACATTCTGGGCGAGTAGGGCGCGACTATTAACAACGATGGGGCTGGCCGGCAGTTATAAGCACTCAATTGCCAGTAACGAGAGGCTTTGTGTGCGGCAGCTTTCAGCCGAGGTTGTGTGAAAACTCGAAATTAAATTTAATTAAAAAATATCGAGCTCGGTAAATCGATTGTAAGCAACGATCTACATGTTTTTAGACTTCTATGTGGATCTGTAAATTTCTTCTCACCATGCTGTGTGCTGAATTGAGAGGCAGGTTCAAACAGCCAAAAACCTCTCGTATCGATATTCAAGCGCGCCGGCGTCTGGTCTTTCTATTTTCCTTGTAGGTAGTATTATCTTGCTCCCATGCATCTCCTGTAAACCATGTTTTAACATGGGACCATCTATCTCCTGCAATATGTCTTCGCGAATTTCGACTACACAGTCCGGACGAATACCGAGAATATTTTGATCGAATGCTGCGTGATGAATCTTGCAGAGCGATAAGCCGTTGGTGACAACTGGCTCGCCGCTCGATTCAGAATCTGGGATTATGTGCGCCGCCTCAAGTAGCTGTGTGTGCTTGAGTTGACATATCGTGCACTGTTTTTGATAGGCAGTTAAGACACGCTCCCGGAATATGCGCTGATGAAGTCTGACACGAGTTGTAGCCGTTACATACTTGCGGCGGTAGTGCGTCTCTGTTTCGTCGCTTGCCGTGGCGACTATCGCAGCAGAATCGTCCACCGCTATTGATACGGCTAGTTGGTCCGGATAGTCAGAAACGATGTAGACGGGCCATGCTGCCACGTACTTTCCTTTGGATACACCGTGAAAGTAGATTAGTGGCGCGCGCGCCTGCATTGTCTTCCTGAGTCCTACGTTGTCGGGGTGTTGAAGGTCAGTGCCGCGGTAACGGTAGCTAAGTAATCCATCGGGCCCGAATGAGTCGTTGTAGGGGCCTTTAGGGACTGTCGTAACTGATAGCGGTAGCTCCATTGCCTTTGGCTTCCAAATGCCCTTTGCGCCAATCATTGGGACTCTCATGCCATCAAAGATGAATCCCTCGAATAATGGTTTCCACGGCAGGATTTCACCGTGTTCAGTGGTGAGGTCTGTCAGAAGTTGAAATGCAATTTGGCGTATTTGTTTGTCGCGGTCTGTATCAACCAACTTAGACTACCGGTTCGGCGAATTATCAAATATACCAGGGTGCTCTCAACCTTGCTCAACCAACTTCTTACCATTGAATCTACAACTGGAATATTTCGTTGCTTGTTGCCTCTACCCAAAACAATTGATTGGCGGTTTGATAAACTTTAGATGCAACGGGGTCATTGTCACTCCATTTCACTGCTATACCTTTACAATTCGACCTGTTATTTAACATAACATTTGATAAACGAACAAGAGAGAGGGTGCTACCGATTTTTGCTTAACTTTACTTTTTAATACCACGCAAAGCGTCCGCAATTTCAACTTCAGGTGGCTCTTCATATATCAAAGTACTCGCAGCGCTCACATGTCCCGCTAT
>JALZUP010000257.1 GCA_023301505.1 Robiginitomaculum sp. | reverse complement strand
TTTATTAAATATTCTCTAATCTCTAAGCGGCTCACGTTATCGGCTCTTAGCTGATCGTCTACCATCTTATTTACAAAATCTTCTATTAGATCGTGCTGGTGTTCACTAAGAAGATAATCACTACACCCTATAGTAAGGTCTAAGTCTGAAGCTTTAGAAACGTTATACTTTTCTATCTTTGCTTCTAAGCTCGCTAAGGCGCTTAGTAAAGTGCTGTTTAGATAATCGTTTATATTGTGTACGGCTTTGGGACGGTCTACGTCAGTTACAAAGTCTTGCAAAAATTCAATTACTACGTTTTTCATTAGTTTTGTATTTCAGGTGAATTATGATATATGTACGCTTGCTTAAATTTCTTTGTATCGGCTTCAGACATACCTACGTGTAAGCTCTTAGCGTCGTATGTAAACACGGGGTCAGAATCGTACAGTGCTTCAGTTACCGCTTTATGGTTACGGTGTTCTATTAGAACCATGTACACGCATACGTTAAATATACGGTCTAGCTGGGCGTTAGTTTCACGCGCTTCTAGTAAAAATCTAAAATTGTACTTTTCCATTAGAAAATATATTTTAACAGCGCTAACCCCTTTAGTAGAGGCATCACAACCGCGCCCAGTAAAAACAAAATAAGCGCTACCATGTAAATTATGCCGCTAGGTTTATACTTTTTCATGTTTAGTAATTTTCAGGATTTTCTACAAAGTCGTTAACTACGGTGTTAGCTATAGCGTTAGACACGCCCGCGTTAAACTCTGACGGGTACGCGGTGTCTATTACGTTAGCAATTTTAGTGACTAGCTTATTTTTAAAAACTATATCGGTGCTTAAAAATGAAGCAAGCTCTTCTATTTTTTGTTGCGCTTCAAACGTGCCAGCTTTAGATTTAGCTCTACTTTTTTCTGAAGGCGCTTTAATGCTTCTTAGAAAAGTATCAAATTCTTTAAACTGATCCGCTTGCAAAGAGGCTATATTTGCAGCGCCTAAAGATTCTAATTTTAACTTTATAGCTAGCCTATTAATCTTAATCTTCTTTACTGCTAACTTTTTTAACTCCGACAACGTTATAGTACCGTCGCCTACTAATCGGTAATATTTATCTATCTTATAGTATGGCACGTCTTCACCAGTATCTAGTAAGCCGCTTAAATATTTTAACGCCCCCCGTTTAGATCTAAATTTTGTGTCTACTTTAGCCCAGCCTTTTTCAGTTTCGTAAGGGGGTCTAATGAATAAAGTAAGTTCGTAAATCTTTTGATGTTTCATAATCTTTCTAATTTTAATTCACTTACTAACTCTATTACCCTGTCTTCTTTAGCCGTACCGATAGCCGCGCTTTGTACCGCGTTAGCCGCTGTATTAAAGTCTACGTTTTCGTCTTTAGCTAATTTTTCTATTTGAGATTTAAGTAAATTTTTCATGTCGTAAGTTTTAAGCGTTAATAATTATAATGTAAATATACGCATAAAATAAACATGTAATCAAGTTTTAGCGTCACCTTAACATTTTCTTAACACTTTATTTAATCTTTTTAATCAGCGTCTTTATTTTCTTACGCTCTTTATCTTCGGCTTTCTTAATTGAGTTGTACAAGTTCACATTTAAACGGCTTTCTAAATTATCCACTATTAAGGCGTCTAGTATTTTAGGCTCAAGCGCGTCAACTTCGTAGCTAATACGCCCGTGCTTCTTAACGTAGTCACCGCTACGCGGGTCTTTCATCTTAGCGGGGTTAGGCGGCGGCTGGTATTGATCTATTTGCTCTTTAGTCAAAGCGATAGGCGTGACTTTAAAGATGCCTGTATGACTTACGTACAGGTCGTTAATAATAGCCCTGTATAGCTCTTCTTGCTTCGCTTCGCGTGTAGGCGTCTCTTTCTTGTACGATAGCTCAATAAGTTCGTCATAGTCTTTATGACTGCTAAAAGAGTGCCTGACGTCAGGCGTGTCGCGCTCAGCGTTCCACCAGTCTATTATCAAATCGTCATTAGCGTAATCGTTAGCTATCATAAAGCTTACGCGGTTTCGTATGTCGCGTATCATATCCAGCCCGCTAGGATCATGGTCACCTAAATACAGTATTTCGACTTTTACGCCCTTAGCTATTTTGTCTTGGTATCGCTTGTACGCGTCGTAGATAGCCGTAACAGAATTGTAGCCCCTACTCACTAGTACAGGCGTTTGATACTTCGCGGCTGACCGCTGTACTACCTGACTAAGCGCGTCTTTTTCTACCCACACTTCTACATACACTTTTTGACCTAACAGCCTGTCTTTTGCGTACTGAGTCATAGCCGTTTCTAAAATGTCTTTGGGGCTTTTCCATGTCGCGGGCTTCTTAATTACTCTTAGCCTGTCTTCTATCGCGTCCCAGTCTACGACTCCACACATACGCCCCTCACGTAGCAGCTTTGAAAGCTTGCTGTACTCTTCTACTTTATTCGCTATTACGTTACGACTTACCAACTGATAGTATAGCTGTCTGAGTGTTAACGTGTAGTTATCTCTAGCGTATTCGTCTATGATGCCGTTTATCTTTTGTAGGCGTTCTTTATTAGCCTTAGATAATTTAGCTTTTCTAAATCGGTATTTCATTACTTTGATTTTTTGATAGCGTCTATACGCTTTTTTGCTAATCCTTTGAGTACGTCACCAGCTATAGCTAACGCTAGCTTTTCTACTTCTTTGTATACGTCGTTTTGATCTTCATACTTAGCCCAGCTAAAAGTAGTAGCTATGCTGGTGACGCTGCTATCTATTAGGTGAAGCTCTAGCACTACCCCCGCTTCAGGCGTAGGATAGTCTGAAATTACAACTATCTCAGCTACAGCTTTATTAACTAAGTACTTTAAGTAGTTAACTTCTTTTTGATATTTCATGTCTGTAAAAGTTTACGTTTAAAAAAGCTTCTAGCTCACAACTAAAGAAGTCAGCGACGCTTTTATAAAGTGCTTTGTCTTCTTTGCTAGCGTCGTTTACTAAAAGTAAATTTTGCTTAAACCATAGCACCCCGTTAAGCATAGAGACTACTATAGTAATTTCTGAAGTAGCGCCTAGCTCTACTTTATAACTGAAGTACGTACGGTTAATAAATTCACGCATCATGTAAGAAATTTGATCTGTAGACAGTACATGACTGTTTATAGAATCTTCTAGTACTTCGTAGCTAATATCTTTTAAGAATTTGTTAACTACCGCTTTTACTTTGTCGTTTTGTATTACAGGGTTTGCCATTAGTTTATAATTGATAAGTCATTAGGAACAATTAAAGACGGGGTGTTTTTAATTTTGTTTTTCTTTAAAAAGTTTTCAGTTATTAAATTCTGTTGCGCTGTATAGTAGTGCATACAAACCGTATGACACACCTTTGTAATTTCTAAATCAGTCATACCTATTTCAATAGAAAAAGTTACCTCTACGTTATTTTGCCACTTCACGTGAACGCGTGTAAGTGCTATCTTAGGAATGCTAGACAGGTCGTTAGGGTCAGCCACGTCAGCAAAATTAATTTCTATGACAGGGCTACAATTACGTATGTACGTTTTTACTAATTTCTTTAACTCCATTATATTAGTGCTAGTATTTGGTTATGAAAATCAGCGCGCATTTTGACGGCGACGCCTTCGGTGTATCTTCTTTTAAGTTCACGCCTTGTAAGCTGCACCACGCCCAGCCCCGCGCTAGTACCGCCGTGAATAGGTAAATGCTTTAAAGTCTTCAGGGTGTCAGTCATAGACTTCGTACGTTGCACGTCTATAATGCCAGTGACAGGCGTATTAGTAGAGCCTACAAAGATCATATCTTTGTACTTATTAGCGGCGAATTTGAAAACGTGTACATATTGTTTAGCTTCGGCGTCCCACTGACGTACATACTCAAGGTCTTCAGCTTTTGTACGCGGGTCGCTTTCAATCAGTTCTATTAACCTAGCGCCTACCTCTACACTACTGCTAGCATCGTTACCAGCATTAAGAATGTCGCGTATTCTCTTCTCAGCCCCTTCATATACTAATTCATCGTCTATGATGTAGTCAGGTACGCCGTACTGACTATAAAGAGCGTAATCTAACGCGTCCGAAGCATGGCTGTAGTCAGGCGCGCCTTTTCTTAGCGTCTCTTCTATAGCTTTATAGTCTATGAGAATACCGCCGCTTTGGTGACGGTTACCAGCTATTGAGCGCTTTGGACGCTTTGCCTCAAGTGCTTCAATCTCTTTTAGCCATGCGCGGTTATTTTTTAGCGCCTTTTGCCACATAGGTAAGAAGCGGCTACGCTGGTTTTTCTTTTTAGACTTTTCAGCCTGTATATCGGTTTTGAGTTGGTCTATTCTTTTGGTCAAAAAATTCATAATACTACGGATTTAAAAAGCGGCGCGGTTACTTTGAGATTTTCGCCGCGCCTCTTGGACAATAACAGGAAAGTATTTTAAAGCGTTTTAAGCTTAGCTTTCGCCTCAGCTACTTTAGCTTCAGCGGCTTTAATCATAGCCACCGCTTTTTCTTTAGTTTGTTTAACGCGAGCTACGGCACTTTCTACACGTGCTTTAGCGTCAGCCTTAGCCTGTTTTACTTTTTCCTTTTTTGCCGCTTCTTTTTGCTTTGCGCGTTCAGCCCTTGCCTTTAGCTGTAGCTTCTTAGCGTCAGTCTTAGCCTTTTTACGCTGATCTTTCAGGTCTTGCAATTCCTTTTCTAGCGCGTTGCGTTTAGCTACTTCAGCCGCCTTAGCTTTTAACGCCGCTTGTGTTTTAGCTTCGTCTATTACTACGTCTTTAGCCGTTGTAACTTTTCTACGCATTAAACCGCCCGCCGTTACGATCTTGTACAGTACCATAGGTACACGCTTATCTATCGTGACTGATCTAATTTGACCGCTGATAGTGTCGCCTGTATCGTGTTCTTTGAAGTTCACGAATTTACCGATACTTTTAGACGCTCGCGTCTTTTCGGCTTCGCATTGCTTCATAGTCATACCGCCTTTTCTATTGACAGGCGTAGACTTCTCAGCAGCTACTTTGCGCTTAGGGGTAGCCGCTACTTTGCGCTTAGCGGGTTGCTTCTTTTCAGCACCAGCTTTAGCGGGCGCTCGCTTTTCTCTAGCCGCTATTACAGCTTCTAACATTCCTACTTTCACTTTTAGCGGGCTTTCGTTGCCTTGCTCAGCTTCTAGCGCCGCCTTCAGCTTTTCGGTTTCCATCTTTTTAAGCTCTTTAGGCGTGACTACCGATATTACAGCGTCTTCTAAAAATTCGTCATCTATAAACTTAGCTACACGGGCTTTATACGCCGCTAGCTTTTCGTGTAAGATCGCTAAAATTACTGTACCGTTTTCAGCTTTTGCGGCTAACTTCGCGCCGTCTTGATAAATTGTTACTTTCATTACGAATTAATTATTATTGAGTTTGAAAATTACGCTCTATTGCGTTTATTAAATTCTATTAACAGCTTACCCGTCGCGTTCCATTTTCCATTTTCCCAGTACTTGAGGGCGTTAAATCTTGCGTTAGGTATCTTTACTAAAGGGTATGCAAAAACCGCCTGTACTATAGGACGGTCTAACAAAAAGTTATCCAGCTTAGCGTAGTAAGCTACAGGCTCTAGCTCGCTACCCGTTTCGGTAATACGTACGTGAGCCGTAGGAAAATGCTTTGCCTGAAAAGCTATAGCCGCGTCTATTTGCTCAGCCACTATATTAAAATCAGTAGACCAATTACCGTGCCTGTCAATAGGGTAGGTGTGCAAATTAACGTAGCTGTAGTACTTCGCGTATTTAGTTACTAGGTCGTCAAGCTCCAAAGGGTAAGCCGCGCCCGTGCTGGTAGCCTGACCAAACGGTAGCGCGTTAGTGCCTAATTTAGGTAGGTAGCTAGCGAAGTCGTCACCGCGTCCCATCTCTTTATTATAAGCTATATATTCGTCCATAAATCCAGCCTCTACTAAAACCCACTGACCGCGTAAGTAGTGCCAGCTTTCATTTCGCACCTCTACAAATTTTAATTCTTTGCTTTCGATAATAGGACTGTGAGCCTTAAAAAATCCCTTAGATAAATTACGTACAGTTTGGTAGGCGCGCGCTTCGCCGCCCAGTTCCCAAAACTCAAAGTCTTTACGTGGAAACTTTCTATATTCTCTTAGACCGTTTAAAATCACTTCTAGCGTTAGCGTCAATTCGTCAGTTAGGCTAGCTAGCTTTTCAAACCTAAACTTATTAGGGTATAGCGTACAGTTCCAGTCTACCGATTTATAAACCGTAGGCGTGTTAAATATCGTAGCGTCTCTAGGTGGTACGCCGCCGTCAGCGTAGATACCTTCAAAACATAAATCTTTCTCAATCAAGTAAAACGCCCTTATACGCTGTTTACCTATTGCCTCAAAAGCGCCTACCCTCACAAGGCTATCAGCTTCAGTAGAGACGTTAAACCCGTAGAAGTTTTTAACGAATTTTTCACCTTTATCTAAAAGGTCTTTTTGCCCTTGCGTAAGCGTAGAGCTAGGCGCGTCTTCGGTTACGCTTGATATAGATAAGTTTTTAACGTTTCCTAAACTATCTTTTTCAAGTTTTAAACAAACTTCACCGCTAAAGTTTAGCGTCTCTACCTGACCAAAAAGAAGCGCGGGTAGAAGTAAGAGAATATAAATTAAGTTTTTCATAAGATGTTATTTTACGTAAATATAGATTAAATAATTGTGTAATGCAAATATAGAAATAATATAATATTAATTCAGCCTTTTTATAAGTATTCTTGTACCGTCGCTTTTACCGCGTCCATTAGTGAGTCTTGAGTTTTATGTTTGTTAGCTAACGCGTCTATTACACGCGTATCTACTGAGTCTTCTACTACGATATGGTGTATAAAGCTCTTTAGCTTTTGCCCTTGCCTATGTACCCGCGCGTTAAGCTGAGCGTAGTATTCAAGCGAATAAGTCAAGCCAAACCATATCACAACGTTACCGCCGCTTTGAAGATTTAGCCCGTGACCGCCGCTAGCGGGGTGCATTGCTAACACTCTAATTTTACCCTTTTTAAAATCTTCTATGTCTTTTTCTGTAGAAAGCTTGACAGGCTTGTACTTCTTTAGCTTTTTCATTATGCGCGCTAGATCGTGCTTAAAAGCGTACGCTACTATTACATTTTGACCGTTGGACTCAGCCATAATATCAGCTAAGGCGTCTAGCTTCAGCTTATGTATTTCGTGCCAGTCTTTGTCCTCTTCATTATTATAGATAGCGCCGTTGCAAAATTGCAAAAGCTTACCAGCTAGAGCGGCGGCACTCGCGGCGGTAATATCGTTAACGTGTGTTAAGTTGCCTAGTCCTAAAGCGTCACGCTTTTCGTTTTCTGAGTCAATCAATTCTAGTACGCTCTCTTCTTTAAACTCTTCGTACCGCTCGCGTAGGTGCTTAGGGAACTTTACAGATATGTAATTATCTATTCTAGGCGGTAGCGTTATGTAATCTTTAGACTTCATAGATATACAAACGTCTTCTATCTTTTTATAGATCGCGTTTTCATACTGACCGCGTAGCTTATAATCTGTATAACCGCGCATACCTACCGCGTGAAAGTATCGGCTTCTAAATTCTGTAATGGTACGTCCTAAACGTTCGCCGCCGTCTAACATAAAAACTTGCGCCCATATATCATGCAAGCCATTAGGCGCGAATGTACCCGTAAGTATTACGGCTCTACTGAAGCTACCGCGTACTTTTTTAAGCGCTTTGAAGCGTACGCTATCGTGATTTTTAAAGCTGCTACTTTCGTCTAGTACTAGCATGTCAAACGGTAGCATACCCCCGCCGTACTTAGCGCATAGCCACGCTACGTTATCCCTACCTAGTGTGTAAATGTCAGCTTTTTCTTTTAGCGCGGCGGTACGTTGCTTTTCAGTTCCTATAATACGTGAAACTTTTAAATGCTTTAGGTGTTCCCATTCCTTTACTTCACTAGACCAAACGTTTTCAGCTACACGCTTAGGCGCTACTACTAATACTTTGTCTACTTCTAGCTCTTCGTACATAAGTATATTTATCGCCGTCAAAGTGCTAACCGTCTTACCTAGTCCCATCTCAAGCAAAAGCCCAGCAAAGTTATTATTTATGATATGATCCGAGCTAGTAAATTGATAGCCGTGTAAATCTTTTAATCCTAACATAGGTTATATCTTTCTAAAATACCGTTTACAAAATCTTTAGTATCAGCTACGTGAACTTTGTGACCTTCGCGAATCAGTCGCGCTATAGTGCTTACCTGAAGCTTACGTAATTTCTGACCTGTAGTTTTTAACTCTACGAAAAACGTGACGTCAGGAAACACACAAATACGGTCAGGCATACCAGCGTTACCAGCGCCTTGTATTTTGATAGCGCGCCCGCCTAACTTTCTACAGCGTTTAACTAAATGCGCTTCTACGTTTTTCTCTTTTTCTATTACTTGCATCGTCTATAATATTTTTGTATGCCGTAAATTTTAAATTTCTTTGTAGACGATACGTACTCCCAGCCCTCAAGCCCGCGCATAATATCGTTAATTTGTCGCGTCTTATAAGGCTGTAAATCTTTACGCCCTTTGCCTAGACATTCGCACCAAATTTGCGCTACACAAACGTACTTTCTTTGTACCGTGCCTTCAGGTACTAGCTCTATGTCATCTAAGTAAGTACGGCGCTCTAGTAAATCTTTTTCAGCCCAGTCAGACGGTAGAAGAGTGTCTAAGTACCGCCCTATTATGCCTGTACGTTCGTCAGCTTGGCTATGTTGTTTTTGCTTCTTAGTAGCTAGCTCTTTAGCGTCCATACTTAGGTACAGCGGCGCTTTATTCTTATACAAGTACATAGCTTCAGCCCAAAGCTGGTTAATAAGGTCAGGCGTCATATCGCGTACATCTAGCCTACCCTTTTTACACACGATAGGTAAAAAGCGTCTACCGCCTGTAGGGTCTGTTATAAATTCGTCTTTGTTAGTCGTAGCGAAAAATACGCACTGTCTGTAAAAAGTCTTCATAACACGCCCGTACGCGGGGCGGTAGCTGTCTTTAGTTTTTGTTATAAAGTGCTTAGCCGCTTCTACTTCAGACTTAGAAAGCGCTGAAAGCTCAGCCATTTCTATGATCCACGCGCCGTGTAGTTGTTCGTACGCCTCTTTACCTGAAAAGGTATAAAAGCTATCACTGTACCAGCCCGCCGCTAACTTTTCTATAAACGTACTTTTAAAAATTCCTTGTTCGCCTGACAACACTAGCACTAAATCAAATTTGCAGCCTTCGCGAAAGATTCTATTAACCGCGCCTACCATCATAACGCGCATAGCTTCACGTGTATATAATGTATCGTCAGCGTCGAAGTAGTCAATTAGTAAATTATCAATACGCGGTTTTCTATCCCACTTTAGCGCCGTTAGATATTCCTGTACAGGGTGGTAGCTATGCTTTTGAAATTGTAGCGCTAGAGCGTCTTCTATTTTTTGGCTACCCACTATAGAGTACCTAGATTCCATGTAGTTACGAATACCTGAATAGTCTACGTCTTCGATAGTAGACGCCTCTTTTATTTTTCGCCAAAGCATATTTTTTGCTATGTACCGCTTACAATCAAAAGCGTTATACTTAAACGCGCCGTCTAAAATATGATCGTGATTAAATATAATATTCAAGTTAGTAGCACTAGACAGGTATTTGCCGCGCGCGTCAACTTCTAAATTCTCAGCCCATTCTAAATTAACTTCAGCGTCAGTAAATTCGTTTTCAGTCTCTTCGTCACTATCGTCAGCAAAGTCAAAACTGATCGACTCTAGGCGCTCCAAAGCTACCAGCTTCTTTACTGTTTTGTCAGCTATCACTAGCCCCGTCATAGCTTTGTACGAAGCCTTTTTAACGGGGTTAGTTTGACCTTCGCTATCTAGGTGACCGTATTTGTGTATACGCACTAGATCAAACGCGTTGCAAAGCTGACCGCTGGTAGGGTCTGTACCGTGGTGCGAATATGCGTACTTATCGTCATACGTTACTAAGCCGCCTGACGTACTACCGTTTACGTAGGTGTACCTACTGTCATCTACACTAGTGTACTCAGCCTCTAAAAAAGTGTCTATCGCGGCTGACACGCTGTACGCACGGCAAAACATCCCTATCACATTCTTTTTAGTTTCGGGGTCTTGCTGTCTAGCTGAGGCGTCCCGTATAGCTTGTATATTTTTAGCTGAAGTAGCCCACGCGCTTGTATCAGTCCAGTCTATGTACTGATTTAAAACAGCGTCAGCATCCAGCCAAACGCCGTCTTGAAAATGACTACGATATTTAGCGTCAATAGAGTTAGACGGGTAGTACATAAAACGGTGCGTTTGAAACGTCGTATTATCGAAAAGCTCTATACCTATTTCGTCAGCGACTTTTCTAGCTATCGCTACGTATTCGTCAGCGGTTACTTCGCGGTTAAGCGGCATAATCAAACGGTAACGCGGCGAAGACTCAGTAAATGAGTGCGTAGAGTGAAGCACCGCCGCGTTACTATATAGCATAGTGAAGTCATCCCAAAAATCTATATTAGCATAATCTACGTCTAGCGTAATTAGTTGTTTGTGTAACACGTTTGCGGGCTTTCGTCTACCCTTGTTAAGATACCCGCCGAAGTAACCGCCTACGTCTTTAATACGCCCGCGCTCAGTCTTGCTAGCGTTTGCGTATTCTTTAAGCGTCTCATTTGTTTTATACTCAGTCGTTAACTTCTTTACAAGTGCTGACCAGTTTACGCGTTTATTTTTCCACGTCTTAGTAGTAGCTCTAAGCCCTACCGCTATATCTATCTTACCGTTATATTCCATTTAGTTAATCCTTTTTGTAAAACCGCGTTATATACCCGTCAGCGTTTAACGGTAGCCCTTTAGCCCACCTAATAGGTAAGCCCATTATCTCACAAATACGCTTTAAATCTTTTTCGCTGTTTTCCTGTTTAACTTCTACTATTAACTCATCGTGTACGTGTAGTACGATCTTATACCCCGCGTAATGTACCGTTAGCATAGACTCGGCTAACAAATCTCTACTTATGGCTTGTGAAATATTCTCTAAAAGCTTACCGCCGTAAGTTTGTACGTCTACCCACTGCCCCGTATCTTGGTCAGTGCCTTTGTACTGTAGCGCCTTGTGACCCCATTTATTTACAGTAAAGCTAGGCTTTCTATAGTATAGTTTACGCCCTGAAGGTAAACGAATAGTTAAAAACTCGCTGTCAGCTTCAAACGTCACCAGCCCGCTAGCGCTAACTACTTTACACTTGCGAGCTACCGCCTTCATAGCGCATTTATTAAAGTCATTCCACACGTTAACTATAGCGGGGCTACTACGTCGCCAAAGCTTAACTATACGTTTTATTTCTACGTCGTTAAGTCCCATGTCATACGCGCCCATTTTAGCCATAGCGCCCTTACTACCGCCGTAACCTAGCGCTAACTCAGCGACTTTACCGCGCGCTCTTAAACCGTTTTCTTTGGTCACCTCTTCAATAGGGACGTTAAACATTTTAGAGGCTGAAGCTTCGTATATTTTGCCGTCGCCGTTAAATACATCTAGTCGCCACTTTTCGCCAGCTAGCCACGCTACTACCCGC
The DNA here is from genome assembly GCA_023301505.1 of Robiginitomaculum sp. GTDB lineage: Bacteria > Pseudomonadota > Alphaproteobacteria > Caulobacterales > Maricaulaceae > Robiginitomaculum. The sequence goes on along the minus strand of JALZUP010000257.1, from coordinate 4,658 downwards.
GCTTCTATCGCTGAAAAATCTACAGGAATTAACGTCATACCTTCAGGCGCTACAAACGCCGTCCGTATCAATTGGCTGAGCGTATCAGCTACGTCGTAAAGTAATAGCGCTAAATCGTAGTCATCTTCAGCGATAGTAGCGCGTACATCTTCTATAGGCTGTATGTAGTTACGCTTTAGGTTTTGAGGCTGTACAATACGCCCAGCCCAGCGCCCCGTACGGTTAGCACCGTAGAAGCGAATGAAGCCCCGCCCGCGTGAATCGTTACACGCGCTCTTTAGCATTTTAGCGTATTTCTGTATAGAGGTTTTCGATATGTCGCCCCGTAGTTTTATGACGCGCCTAACAGTCGTATCGCTAGCTGATTCATAAAGCGCGTCTAAATGCTTTTTAGCCAATGATGGAATAGATACCTTTAGGGCTTGCTCTAGCCACTTTTTCAACTGCGGTACGCTGTTAGGGTTGCCTAATCCTGTAATGGCTTTTAGCTCTTCTATACAGGTTTCTTTATGCTTAGCGTATATGTCTAGCGCTACCTTAGCAAAATCTAAATCTAGTAATACGCCGCTATCGTTTATTATTTGATCTAAGCAATATAAAGAGCGTTCAAAATCGCTAATCTTATACGGCTTTAATTTATCGTATACGAAGTACTCAGCTTTAACATCGTTAATGCAATATACTACAAACTCAGCCCATTTTTCGGGCGCGTGGTGTGGTAAGTTTCTTGTACGCCCGCCGTTTACTTTTGTAGGTTTGCAAGGCGTACAGAAATATTTTATTAAAGCTTTGCCAGTTCTTAACTTAGCTTTATCTTCAGGTACGCCTAGCGCTGTACTAGATCGCGCTAAATCCAGCGGCAAGCCGCAAAAAGAAGATTTAACTGAGGTACAGCGCCAGTCTTTTATAGGGACGTCAAAGCCAGCCCTACGAAGACATACGCGCTCAAAGGCTGCGTTAAAAGCGTGTTTCTTTATTTCGGGGTTATTGAGGGAATTTATAATGTGAGCGGGTAGCTTTTCACCGCTAGCTAAGTCTATTATTTTTATAGGCGCGTCGTCATATCTATACGCGAAAAGTAGTATTTCAAATTTTGGATCTTCGGCGTATTTGTAGACGCCTAGCTTTATGTCAGTTTCGCTATACGTTTCTATGTCTATGTGTAGGCGTGTAGGCATTGCAAAGGGGTAAGCTGGTTAAAAAAAAAGAAGGCGGCTAATTCCAAGAAAAACCGCCTTCATGTCACATAAAACAAAAACTATAGTATGTCATCGTCATCGTCATCGTCATCGTCACCGCCTAAGCCGTCACCGTCGTAGTCTTCGTCATCGTCAAAGTCGTCAAACGCTGATTTACGTGACCCGCCTAGCGCTTCGCCGTCCTGTAGCTTTTGTATGTTGTCCAGCCCAGCCGCGACGCCTTTAGAACCTGACACGCTGTACGGGTAAAAGTTAACCGTAAGCCGTCCGTAGTCGCCGCTTTTAAACTCTTCAGCGTCTATAATCTCTTCTTTTCTCGAATTGACTAAGCCACACTTAGAAGCGCTTTTAGCGTTCAAATACATACTGTCAGCATACGCTTCGTCGTCAGGCTTTTCTTCGTCGCCGTCGCGTAGGCATAAATCTAGCTTACTCGCGGGCGGTAGTTTACCGTTCCACTTCGACGCTATACCCTCTTTTTTTGCGGCGTTTATAGCAGTGTTAATTTTCTTAATCATTGCTTTGTCGCTTTTAGGAATAATAACGCTTACGCTATATTTAGGGTCGCCCCCGTCGTGTGCTTTAGGTGTAAATACGTGGGCGTAACTAAATCTAACAGGGTTAGCCCTTGACCCTATAAGTATGCGCGTTGCTTCGCTCATAATTTCATTATTTTTAAGTCGTTTAAAAAAGTCGATCATAATAGATCAGTATCATCATTGTCGTCAGGAAAATCTATACGCGCTTGCTCCGTTCCTGAAGCTATACGCTTATCACTTTCGGGTACTAGTATTTTAGAGCCTTCAGCTTTTACTATCAGCGGCTTTAAATTCGTTTCAAATTTGTCTACTGACATAATTTGTTCTATCGCGGTAATGCCTTTTAGCTTAGTATCAATAAACTTAGCCCGTGCAAACTTCAGCGCTTTTAACTTCGCTATTACTTTGTCTTTGTCAGTCCACACGCGCCGCCCTCTACTGTTTACTATCTTGTACCCGTCCCAGCTTTTACCGTGTAGCGCTTCTTTTAGCGTGTACTCTTCTACGGCTTTTAACCAGTCGCGTATCTTAGCCATGTCATTAAGCGCCTCTACTAACTCTTCGTCAGTAAGTTCTTTAGGATCAGCAAAGTCATTGCGCGCCGCTATAGTAGCTAGCTCAGCGTATGCAGTACAGCGCGCTTTCGCTTTACACCATCTGCACCAGTCGCCCGCGCTTAATTCGCCTTCGCCTTTGATCGCTAAAGCGGCGGCGGGGCGTACGGTATTCTCAGCCCATTCGATAAGATCAGTTTTACTTATCCTGAATACGCTAATGTGATCTAGTCGCGGCTGTACAATAGTTAGTACTACCGTTTCTATATCTGAGTACAAAAGGTCAAAAGCTTCTAAGCCGCCTAAGCCGTAAAGCTTTAGCTGTGAATTATCTACCGCTGATACTTTCACGCCTTTACCATATTTCAAATCTATGATATTTAAAACGCTGTCAGTGCCTATAGTAGTGTCACCTGTACCGTACCCTTTAGGCACGTACTCAGAAAAATCTAACCGCTCTTCTAATAATATCGTAGCGTCTTCATTGATCGCTTGAGCGGCGGTAAATTCAGCCCGTACATAGTCTACGTACGTTTGCACGTGTCGCGGCATGTCGTCAGTATACAACGGGTCAGCCTTGATAGCTTTAAGACGGGCTTTGTAGGGGCGGGCTTTAAGTACGCCTAACTCATAAGCTAGCTGTACTTCAGCTAATTCGTGAGCTAGTGTACCCTCAGCCGCGTAGCTACTTGTACGCTCTTCGTACTTACTTTCTAGCTTTCTGCTAGCAGTACAGTTAAGCCACTTAGAAGCCCCTGAAGCCGATAGATAAGCGTGACTACTCAACCTCTTCGATAGTTTTTAAGAAGTCCATAAATTCGACATAGTGTGAAGGGTCTAAATCACTAGTGCTTTTTACGCCAAATTCAGCTAGCTTATCTTTTACAGCTTGCTTATCTATTTTTGCTTTGATTTTCACTTGAGCGCGTACGTCTTCGATTTTCAAAGTTGACGCCTTGCCTTTACTCGAAGTGCGACGCTTAGCGGGTCGCTTTGCTGGTGGTTCGTCAGTGGGTGCTTCGCCCGCTGGTGTCTTTGAGGCGGTAGCCTTAACGCCTTTAAGCGCGGCTAGCTTAGCCAAAAATTGAGAAGCTAAAGCTACCTGTTTAGGGTCGCTTACTTCTACGTTTACTTGTACTTTCATCGTATTACGAATTTTTAATTAAAAAATGAATTTTATCTATGTAGTCATTTAGAGGTATATTCTTATCATGGTAGAACGTATTACCCCCGTGCGTAGTTCGCGGCTTTAGTTCGCGTAGGTGCAACTGAGCTACACCGCCCCCGCCTACCGATACACGCACTGTACCGCCTTGCTTGTTTAACTTACTTTCTTTACCTATTTTATATAGGTCTGACACGTTAGCGCCGATAGCTTCAGCAAGTGTATACAACTGACTAGAATTTAGCAAAGCTTGATTTTTAAAAACCCTACTTAGCGCCTTTACAGGATAAGTATTTTTAGGGAAAAGCTGTCTAGCTAATATCTCTACGTCTAGTCTGTAGTCGTTAAATATCTTTTTTACGTTAACTTTCATTATTAGTAATTTAAGGCAAATATAGAACAATTATTTAATATCAGTCAAATTATTTGACATTTTTATCAAAATTTTTGCCGTCAAATTCGTACAGTCTGTACCTGTCTATTACATTTACTAGCTTTCTAGCGTATGCCTTGTCTTCGGCGTACCCTTTATCTTGTAGACAACTGCACCAGCTAAGCCAGTCGCCGCCTCTACAGGCTCTATAACGGTCACCTTGTAAAAACTCACTATGCCGCCTGAAGCTGAGCCACGCGCTAGCGTAAACAGTAAAATAGCCCTCTTTATGTTTAGAGCAACTTTTATGCGTACACTTCTTTTTGTGGCACTTGACAGCGAAATAGTTATTTGCTTTTACGGCTAGGTCGCTAAGCCCCGCCCCGCTTTCTAATATGCCTTGTGCTAAAGTTATACTAGCGGGTATGTTAAATTTACGCTCTTCTAGTGAAGCGGTTTTATAGAATCGCTGTACAAAACTAACCGCGTTTTGCTCACGATCAGTAAACCCTTCGTTAGTGAATATGTAAAACTCTTTTTCGGCGGGCGGGTCTACGGCTAGTAAACTGTCTACGTGTATGACGGTAGGTACTGTAGCCTTAGCTCTTTTTTCAGATAGGACGTTAGCAAACGATATGCTAAACGCGCAAATCATAAAGCTACTAAACATTAATTGGTGTAGATACTTGTTAAAGAAATTTAGAAAATTATCCATTGGTAACATGTTTTAGTGATTAAATAAAAGTAAAAGTACTAATTATTTAATTGTACGCAAGTTAACCCGTTTAAGTTTCAAATATAAATTAAAACATTTTTTAGCATCTGCTA
>JALZUP010000256.1 GCA_023301505.1 Robiginitomaculum sp. | reverse complement strand
TTTATTTGGCTGGTTCTATGTAATATATTGACAATCAATTTGTGTACAACCTACCAAATAAATTTGGTGGTTACGTTAGCGCATTCTCGGCCAGCCTGCATAGCTACCTGATCGACGAACAACGAAGTATTACTCAAAAAGAGTCCATTTTAATTGTCAAGGACTTATGACTTCAATCACTAGGTAATTAGAACATAGAGGCGTATAGTCACAGGGCATTAATTTGTCTGTGCCTCTGCGTCCCTGTGTTCCTCTTTTTTCAACGCCCATACTTAAAGAAAAATGAAAGCCAAACTAATTTTATGCAGTTTTTTCTCCCTTCTTTTTCTTACTGCATTTATAAGCGAAGAAACGCCTAATAAAACAGTAGAAAAGCAAGAGGTAGCAATATTGGTAACTTCTGACGCAACAGGCGCTATTTTCATACAAATGTCCTACGACAACAGAAATTGGGATGAATGTAAGATAGAAGCGACCATAAGCGACTACCTACGACAAAGCTGCCAAGAGCATAAAAAAGAAAAGATCAAAAGATTGTAATTTTTTTACGATAAAAAATCGAACCGATTACAAAATTTTAAAGAAATTTTAATGAAAAATAAAATTATAGCATTATTGTTTTTTGCTACAATAACAACGGGATATTCCCAAACGAAAGTCGGACAATTAGCGCCTTGCTTGGATCTAGAAGGGAACGCTGTCGCTGGCTGTAAGCTAGTGACCGATTTAGGCGGAAATTGGGTAGAAGTAGTTTACAGTAAAACTAATTGCGTCAACGGAGACTTGCAATTGGAATACGTCGATCATTCAGGCAGTGTCCTGCACATCGAGACTATAGGCGGAATGTGTACGGATCCGACTAGTACTTGCCATTCTTCCTGTAACGGAAACTTGAGCCTAATACATAATGCAGTAGGCGGCACTATAGATTTTATGATTGTGGATGCATCGACTAATAAATTGATTTTTGATTTTTCAAATTTCAATTACTTAGGCAATGACATTGCAACTAGTGTAGACGTATCTATTAATTTTGAATTTAGTGGAACGCCTATGGTTATTTCGGACGGTTTGACTAGTACAGGATTTGAAATACCAAACTTACTACATACCTATCCAGATAACGCCTGTCATATAGTGACTATTTCATTCGCTACCGACAATGGCCTTTATTTTGAAATGCAATACGCTATCAATATAAGCGACTCAGGAGTAGATAATATAGATGCAGGTGCTAGTATACCAGGTATCAGTTTTGATGCAACTACCTGCGAAGTAACCTTCACGGGCTTCGAAAATCAAGGCGATGCAGAGCTAACTACTTTTTCTGCGGATGGTACTGTCCTTCATAATTACGGTTTTGATGGCGCCTTAACTGCTACTGATAGCTACAGCCTCGACGGAGCAGGAGTCGCTATAGACACACCTATTGTATTACAAACATACACGGAGGAAGCAGCAGGATGTGCTATTTCGGAGCGTAGAACAATACAATCTTTCGCTTTGATTTGTGAATAATTATTTGCAGATTTTGAGATTGCATAAAACATAAAATTTATCAATAAAATGAAAAATATATTAATTTATCTCTCCTTGTTATGCTTTTCTGTCTCGTTATCGGCACAGACAAAAGTGCAGCAGCTATCTCCCTGCAAAGATGCGCAAGGAGCTACGGTGGCAGGTTGTTTTGTCGTCAGTACAACAGCCGGCTACAAAGAAGCAACGATAACATCGGGATACTGTCAAGGCGGAGATGCCGTATTTGTGTACTCGGATTTATCCGGCAATGAAATACATAATCAAATAATACCTGGCTTCTGTACTTCCTTAGGAGGAGGTACAGCATCTTGTGCAGGGCTTAATGATTGCATAGAATTTGTATTCATGTCTGGGAGTACTGAGCTCCAAATATTCATTAATGGACAATTAGAAGAAACGCAAGATTTGCAAGGTCCGGTGGGTGCAACAGGAGCAACGGGTGCAACAGGAGCAACGGGCGCAGATGGCCCAAAAGGTGACACAGGTGATGCGGGCGCAGATGGAGCAACGGGCGCAGATGGCCCAAAAGGCGACACAGGTGATGCAGGGGCAGATGGAGCAACGGGCGCAACGGGCCCAAAAGGCGACACAGGTGATGCAGGGGCAGATGGTGCAACGGGTGCAGATGGACCAAAAGGTGACACAGGTGATGCAGGGGCAGATGGAGCAACGGGCGCAACGGGGCCAAAAGGCGACACAGGTGATGCGGGCGCAGATGGAGCAAAGGGCGCAGATGGACCAAAAGGTGACACAGGTGATGCAGGGGCAGATGGAGCAACGGGCGCAACGGGGCCAAAAGGCGACACAGGTGATGCGGGCGCAGATGGACCAAAAGGTGATGCAGGTGCAGATGGTGCAACGGGCGCAACGGGCCCTCAAGGAGAACAAGGTTTGCCAGGAGATCCAGCAGAAGATATTGAATATAACCTAACAGATCAGATATACAACGACTCTATTTGCATTACAGATGCTACAGGAAATATTATTTCTTGTGTGTACGATGAACCTCAAAAATGCCCTACTCAAATAAATACGGTAGACTCAATATATCAGGTCAATTACATAGTAGGTAATCTAGGAGATACTATTACAGTTGACACGTTCGGAAGGATATGTCAACCTGCTTGCGCAGTAGATGTAATATGTACAATTGCAGCAGCAACAGGTGCAGATGTTTGTGCAGAAATTGCAGCAGGAAATACACTGTATGAAAACGCTGATTGTGATGGAGATGGATTTTCAAATCTAATAGAATGTAGCGCAGGAACACCTACCGACCCTTTAAACCCCTGTTCAAACTCTTATACAGCATCAGAATTATGTGACTATGTAATTGCGAACCCAAACAGTCCATTAGCATTAGCCGATTGTGATTTAGGAGGAAATTCAAATATTATCGAGTGTCAAAACGGTGGTAATCCACTTGATTCAAACGATGATGCTACAAATCATAATGCCACATCAAGCACCACATGCTCAGAAAATCACATGGCAATGTCTACCTTTTCTTGTAACTAATTCTTTTAAAAAAAACTTAATTATAGATATAATGAAAAATATAATTCTTTCTTTAATGTGTATGCTGGTTAGCTTTTTTGCTACGGCTCAATGTACTGTTACTTATTCTTTTTCTTGTTCACCTGCAACCGTTTCGAGTTATCAAATTGAAATTAAAATCGACGGGGTATTGCAAGGTACTTTTTCAGAGGTTAGTTCTGCAAATAGTGTGATTGGAGCAGCTACACTTCTTACAGTGTTACCTCCTTCTGTATTCATAGACACTTCTCAAATTGCTATAGGTTCTATATTAGAAGAGTGCCTTGTTGCGAGTGATGTCGGTTGTTCTGATACACAAGATAATGTAGTATGCACAACTTGGACAAATCAAAGTTGTACAGATTGTGATGGTGACGGAACGCCAGCGGTTAATGATGTAGATGACAATAATCCTTGTGTACCTAACCCTACTTCACTCTCTACAAACGATTGTGATGGAGACGGTACTACTATAGGACAAGGAGATACAGATGATTCAGACCCTTGTGTTGACCCTGACTTAGTGAATCCTACTCCTGCATATCTTGCGGCTGATTGTGATGGTGACGGAATAACGAATGACGAAGAAATCAACACAGATAATACTGATCCTAACGATCCTTGTTCAAACACTTACACAAGCACAGAATTATGTGCTTTTGTTACAGCAAACCCTACGAGTCCATTAGCAACGGCGGATTGCGATAATGGTGGAAACTCTAATATAGACGAATGTAATGCTGGAGGAAATCCCTTAGACGGAAGTGATGATATAGTAGTAGTCTGCGACCTAGAGGAGATAGTTAAGTATAAGTTCGACACAGATAACTGCCCTTTTTCAAATCCTACAATAGTAAGTACAGGACAACCTAATGTATATACTTCCTCTGACTGTGAGCTAAGTATAGATGATTATACGTTAGATGGGACTCAAAAATATGGATTTTCTACAGAATATTATGAGGCATACATTGATAATGTCTATGAGTTGAATGTTTCGGAAAGAGCAAATTTTCCAGTTGGCGCAAACTCAAACATGGAGGGATATTTCGGGGAAATAACAAGTAGAGCATCGGATGCAGCATGTATTAATCCTACTAATTGCACAAAAATAAACATATTAGATATAGCAAGCATTCAGCCAGGGACATTAAACGGAGGCGGAATATTGACGATTAGTGATACTACAGGTATAATAATAAGCGTGCAAGCAGGGGCGACTCTTGTACCTACATCTTCTACAACTTATGATTTCATTCCTACAGGAGGTTCGCAATTAGGATTTATATTAGAAGGAAATTTTGACTATTGGAAGTTTGAAGTAACAGGAGGCGATAGAAATTGGGATCAAGTCGATGCAGAAATGAGTGCAAAAGTAATTTGTGATTGTGACTGCCCATAGTAGCCCTGCGCAAAAAAAATGCGAAACAATAATATACAAATGTTATACGAAGGGAAAACAGAATTAGAAAGAAAGCGAAACCTATGTGTAGTTTTACTTATGTGTGTTGCTTTTTGGGTAACACTCATAAGTAACATTCTATAGTTATGGGAGATATTTTGTCAAAAAATATCCCGTAATTCGTAAAACATATTAAAAGTATTCATAATTTGGCGTTTTTATTAATTTTGATTAAAAACACTAAATTATGAATGCTAATTTTTCAGAAGTATTTGAGAAATACAAAGAGCTTAAAAAGCCCCAGCTAAAGCCAGGGAGTTACGCAAGCTTATTGAAACTACAGACGAAAATTGACAAGTATCAAAGCAAAAAAGGTACTTTATATTTACAGAACATAAGCCTAGAGTGGTTTGTTGTTTTTATGAAAGAATTGACGAATGGAAAGCTAGGCAGGTGTACCAATAAAACATTAAAGCTATATGGAACATTGTTGTGCGGATTCCTAAAGCACGCCAAAATGTTTGGTTATAGTATTAATAATGATTTTGATCAGATACTTAGGTATTATCAAAACATCAAAACGCCTAAGAATGACAAGGCGATCTTGAAAGATGAAGAATTAGCGGCTTTATATAAATATAAAGGGTATCAACTTAAAAATGGTGCTTTTATCAAGATAACACCAGCACAGCAATTTGGAATACATTTATTTGTTTTTCAATCTCAAATAGGTTTCAGGTGGGGTTATCTAGCTAGACTTCAAAGGAGACATTTACAGAAAAAAGGTAATAATTGGTACATCGTAGATTTTGAAACGCAAAAAAGAGGGAAGGTCGTAAGTGTACATTTAAACGATTTGGCGATCTCTATATTACGAGTTTATCGAAAGGCATTTGAGGAACTATCAGGAAAAACTTATTTATTCCAAGGGTCTAAAAATTGTAAATTGCCTTCTTGTGGGAACGCAACACACAATCTAAAGGTGATAGGTAAAAGAGTAGGACTACTGAGAGAGGTGCTTATCGTTCAAGGAACATTAGATAAGGTGAGTAAGAAGTATGTTCCTTTGTATACAGTAATCGCTACGCATACTGCCAGGCGCACATTTGCCTCTAATTGGATAAGGGATGGGCGAGATATTTATAAATTATCTAAGATACTAGGACATTCTTCTGTTTCTACAACCGAGAATTATGTTAAAGAACTAAAGGGATACATCCCTGAAGATATTGATACGGAACTAAATACAAGCCAAAGGGCCTTGTTTTTATTATAAAAATTGCATAAATCATTAATTTCATCGAAATTATCTCTTTAAAATAAAAATGTATGAATACTTTGAATCAAAGAATAGCAGAGTTACTTGATAAGTTAAAGCTAACTAAGCCAATTGCTTATTTATTAGTTGTTACTGTTTTGTCAGGAACATCAGCATTTCTGACTGATTTGCCAACATTAGTGCCCGAGATGTCTCCTATAGTTAAATACTTCTTAGCGAGTAGTAGTACTTTTTTGGCTGGACTTTTTGGCTCTCGGACAACAAGGTATATAAACATTAAGGATGCAGAAAAAGTCATACCTGAATAGGGTTTGCAAAAAAAAAGATATGCCAAGTTTATGAAAATTTGGCATATCTAATATTTATCATCCAAACCGAAAAGCATTAATATGGATTTTACTACAGAATATGTATCGCCTTATGCTAATCCAAACTATCAATTTGGTACTGGAGTAGGTAGCGGTACTTTTGGTACTGGTGGTATAACAGGCAGCACTAGTGGATATGATGGATCAGGCATAGCTAATACAGGTGTCGATCCACAGAAAGGGAAATTCTGGAGAAATCTAGGTGATGGACTAGTAAAGGTTTTACCTAATATAGTGGATGGAGTTTTTAAGAACCAAAGAAACAACTTTCCGCCACAAGGCTATCCAGTACAGCAAGCACCTCTTGCTCCACCACCCAAAGACAATAAAATCATTTGGATCATAGGGGGCGTAGTGGGCTTAATTTTATTAGTAGTGTTAAAGAAGAAAAAATAATATGGATCATCCATCAAAAAAAGGATGTAGCTGTAATCGCTGCAAACAAGCACATGGTATTATGCTTTTTACTATTGCGACAGGTATTGCCGCAGTAGTATTTTTTCTATGGGATCAAGGTCTTGTAAAATTCAGTAAATAATGCTCAACTTATACACATACGATAAGCGTTGTAAAGAAGGCCAGTATTGGTTATTCACAGAGGAACGATGTCTCGATGTAGTTCCTGACTTAAGTAGTCAGATACAAGTACCAGGCACCACACTTTTTATTACGAAAAAGAATAGTGCTTTTTTGGCGGGTGCAGTGATTGCGCTTGTGGCATTGGTAGTGTGGATACTCAAGAATAAATCATAAATCAGAATTTATAGATCATAGATCCGTATGGCGCAAATCACATAGATATATGATTGATGATGTAAGATGTATGATGTATGATTTCATGAACAACACGAACAGTCCCAACGTGCTGGGATGGCTTGTGCTTAGAAGCACAAAGAGCATTAGCCAAAAACACCTTGTAGCCCATGACGCAGTCGTGGGGATGGAATGAAAATCATAAATCAGAATTCATACATCATACATCATATATCCGCATGGCACAAACCACATAGATATATGATTGATGATGTAAGATATAAGATGTATGATTTCACGAACAACACGAACAGTCCCAACGTGCTGGGATGGCTTGTGCTTAGAAGCACAAAGAGCATTAGCCAAAACACCTTGTAGCCCATGACGCAGTCGTGGGAATGGAATGAAAATCATAAATCAGAATTCATACATCATATATCATATATCCGCATAGCACAAACCACACAGATATATGATATATGATATATGATATATGATGTATGATGTATGATGTAAGATGTATGATTTCACGAACAACACGAACAGTCCCAATGGGACGATACCTTGTAGCCCATGACGCAGTAATGGGATTTCGTATAAAAAAATAAAATGGAAGTAGCCGGCGCAAAATACGACTGTGGATCAAGATGTACCATAAATCATCCATTCAATAAAGGAAGAAGAAAAACTTGCGAACGAATAAGAAAATGTTCGTGCGGTTGCGGAGATCTACAAGGCATTAGTCTAGGCTTGCATGATGCCTGCGTGAAAGAATGTAACCAAGACCTAGAAGGGCAATTAACGGGCGAAGAGTGGCTATGCGCCAACTACGACCCCGCATTTATATATAACGCCTACAATGGCGCCACAGTATGTGGATTTCGGCCATTAATAGATGACCCAAAGATTCAGCTTCTAAACGAAGCGAATGCCACAACAGAAAGAAGATCAAAGCAAGAAAATAATATCATCATTGGCGTACTCCTTGTGGCTGCATTGGCAGTAGTAGGATTTGCCCTCAAATAAGCAACATGGAAGCATCAGGAGCGGATCCAGTATCAGCGATAGCGAATGGCGTAGGGAGCTTATTCAATGCGATCGGCGGTATTGTGCAAGGGAGGCAGAATCAAAAGATAATCCGACAACAAAGATTATTAGAGGAAGGACCAGAATATCAAGACTATTTATCCTCTTATAAAGAGGAGCTTGGCAATAGAAACCTAATCATTATAGCAATCCTAGCGGCGATCATCGTCGCTGTAATCATATCATCAAATGGCAGCAAAAGCGAATAAGAATATTCTGAAATGGATCATGATTCCATTATTGATAGCAGGGGCCGCCTATGCTTTTTTTCGTAGAAATTCGAATCTAGAAAGCGGTGTAGTGACCGCTGATCCAGATACGGGCGGAAATGAAATACCTGCACCTGTAGGTGCTTGTATACATCCCGATAGAATAAAATTCCCTACTAGGTGGACGAGGACAGAAGAGATTGCCGCAGAGCGTGGCGGTAGTGGTATCCCGCACGGGGATGTAAAGCGATTCGGAGAAATGTATATAGGCATCGAAGAGGATTACGGGAATAGAGTAGCAGGTTTTTTTAAAGCTATAGATTTATTTCCTAATGCGGGCGCTGCAAAACTATATCAAAGCGATTTAAAGGCGTGGGTACTAAGTAATCAAGGCTTGGATTACTGGCATATCCGAAGAGGAGAAAGATTATGTGAACCAATTCCTTTGCCAGCAGGGGATGCAGCTAGTAGTAACTTGAGAAGATATCGACACTATAGTTAAGGCTTGTTTTTGTAGAAATTATACATTATACATCATAGATTCATCACGGCTCAAACCAAGTAGATATATGATTTAAAATGTATGATGTATGATTTACGCCCAAAACGTCCAGCAAGAACAGTTCCAACGGGACGACACCCTCACAGCCCATGACGCAGTCGTGGGAAAATAAAAAACATGAGAAGAATAGAACCCGCACACCTAAAGAAAAAATACATAGACAAAGGAGTCGACTTCTTATTATTAGATGTAAGAGACTACCAAGACAGAAACAAACGAAACGTAGGCGGCTACCACCTACCAGTAGGGACAATAGTAGCAAGTATAAGGCTACTAGCAGCCTATAAAAACAAACCAATCATTGTCATGTGCAAAGCACCAGGCAATAGAGCTGCCAAACAAGCAGCGAGTATACTAACCGCCAGGCATTTCAAAGATGTACAAGTCCTTAACGGAGGCATATATAGATGGCGATACAAATATAAAAGAGAAACAATTCCTAGCTTAATGGAAAACTAAATATGGGAACATACACACACAATGGCGTAAAGGTCAACACCATGACAGGCAGGCAAATAATATTGCCGTCTCCTCAAGGAAAAATTCGTTGGCACATTAGAAACTTTACCAGCGATCAAGATAAGACAAAAACAATACAAGCCATCAAAAAAGGCTTCGATCTATGGGAAAGAATATTCAATCCCATCATGTTCGAAGGGACAAACGACATCAAAGAGGCTCATATTGTTATCCATTTTTCAAGTGATAGTGATCGATCTAATCCACCGCCGCGCCCTTTCGGGGAAAACGTATTAGGATTCGCTTATGCACTAGGAGACGTGTGGCTAAATGATGATTTTGACTGGCAAGAGATCATGAAAGGAGAGCGAACGACAGGCAGAACTGCGGATCTATTTACAGCCTTCGTACATGAGTTAGGCCATAGCTTCAATATAGGCCATAGTGAGAGTAACGAAGCGCTAATGTATGCGAGTTATAATGGAGTAGATTCTGCCCTAAGTCCTTATGAAGTAGAAGCGGTAGATTTCCTCTATGGAAATATAAGAGCTATGGTTTACAAGAAAAAATGGGCAGAAGAGCGAAAAATACTAGAAGTAGAAGCAGGAATGAGTCCCAAAGCAACGCCAAAAATCGCTGGAGGAAGCCAATTCATCATACTAGGCATCCTAGGCATAGTCTATTTCCTAGCAAGTAAAACAAACATAGTCAAAAACATAGCATAGCATCTAACACGAACAGGGGCAACGCCCCGACACCTTGTAGCCCATGACGCAGTCATGGAATTAATAAATAAAATAAACATAGCATAGCATCTAACACGAACAGGGGCAACGCCCCGACACCCTGTAGCCCATGACGCAGTCATGGGATTAATAAATAAATCATGAAAAGTACAGAAACCCTAATGCTATTAATAATAGCCCTACTAGGATTTATGCTTTGGAAAATGTTCGCCAAAGACGGCCAACAAGACCAAGCAGTAGAGGAGTTAAAAGTAGCCCAACTAAAAGCGGACGAAGAACCAAGTTATTACGTAGTCAACAACTACATCCCTTATTATAAAAACGGAGAAGTAGGCGGTCGGGTGAGGCGTCGACATCGGCATCGACATCATAAACGGTAGTCTAGGAAATAACTAGTGAAATCATGTCTTCTACATCAGAAATAATACATCATATATCTGTTGGATTTATGAAGTATGATATATGATGTAAGATTTATGATTTGCTAAAAAAAAGAGATAAAAATGATAGACTACAATTCGTCTCCAGACTACGATGACTGGGGATGGGATAAATATTGGTCCTGCAATGATTGGATCGAATGGTACGAAGCACTCAAAAACCAATATGGCAGAGGCGATGCTCAGCGGAGATGGAAATCAGCATGGTTTGACCCACAAAACGATACCTGGTTATGGGATAAATCAGATAGCTGCGCCTACGATGTCAGTTTTGTTGATTATTTTAATCGAGAAGGGATCAGTGTTACTAGTAATCTGGTGAGCGAGGTAGCTCGGGACAGTATCAAACTAAGTACAAAAATAAGGGGAACCGTCTTCGGTACAATAGGGAAAGCCGCAGACGGAATAGATGATACAGCCACGATTGTCTTCAAAATATTACCTTGGGTGGTTGTAGGTCTAGTATTAATTTATGGGCTAAGCATAGCCGCAAAAAATAAAACAGTAATCACAGGATTATTTAAAAAGGAATAATGAAAAATCAGACAAAAAAAAGATCAGCTCAAGGAAGGAAGGGAGCTGATCTTTTGTACAAGGAATACTCTTAAAGCAAGAGTAAGCTAACATTGCAATAATACAAAAAATATTGCATATTTCATAAAAATAATTTAAATTATCAAAAAATACTTATGGCTAATATATTTAAAAGTGCTTTTTCTAAAGAAAAAGTAGAAGGTGGAGAATTAGAAATTAAAGATGTAGAGAATTATTTGGCGAATCTAGAGGCTGATCTTGAGACAAACAAGGCGAATGCCAAAGCTAAATTAACAGAAAAGTTAGATAGCTTAGGACAAATTCAAAGGAATCTTAAGGCTAATCAAAATTTAGCTGTAGCTGCACAGGCGTCTGAAAATGAGCTGCAAGTAATAATTACGACTCAAAGAAAACCATTGGTAGAGGAGATCACAAGGGTAAAGGCGTTGCTGGATGGCCTTAATGGAGTTGTAACAGGAACACCAGAAACAGAAGGCGAAGGAACGCCAGAAGCAGAAGGCGAAGGAACGCCAGAAGCAGAAGGCGAAGGAACGCCAGAAGCAGAAGGCGAAGGAACACCAGAGGCAGAAGGCGAAGGAACGCCAGAAGCAGAAGGTGAAGGAACGCCAGAAGCAGAAGGCGAAGGAACACCAGAAACAGAAGGTGAAGGAACACCAGAAACAGAAGGCGAAGGAACGCCAGAAGCAGAAGGCGAAGGAACGCCAGAAGCAGAAGGCGAAGGAACACCAGAAGCAGAAGGCGAAGGAACGCCAGAAGCAGAAGGCGAAGGGACACCAGAAGCAGAAGGCGAAGGGACACCAGAAGCAGAAGAGGAAGATTTATCCAGAATAAAAGGTATTGGGGCAAAAATAGAAGCTGCATTATCCGCTAATGGCATTAAGAACTACAAGCAATTGTCGACTGCAACAGTAGATAGAATTAATAATATTTTATTTACGAATAGCATAAGAAGAGCTGTGGTGACTGACTGGATCAAAGCGGCAAAGAAATTAGTGAAAAAATAGCATGAAAAAACTATCAAAGAAGGATACTATATTATTAAGTATTTCGGCAATCTTACTAATGATAGGCGCTACAATTTGGTTCAAAAGTAGAAGCAATATAGCTCCTAATCAGCAATTGCCCGAAGAAATGCCAACAGTCGCTAGAACGCCTGTCAAAGAGGCAATGATGCATGAAGAAATTGTTGCTTCTCGTCAACCAGAAATGGTAAAAATGACTGTAAAGCGACTTCCTTTTGGAGCGCCTATCCCCTTGTGATAGACTTAAAATATAACGGGTGTTCTCATAGTGTGTAGAAAAAATGTCAAGCACTTTCGAGTGTTTGGCGTTTTTATTTACTAGAGGATACCAAGTAGGATTAAAGTTAATTAATAATATGTTACTAACAACGTCAGGTGTTTTTCATCTGATGTTGTTATTTTTTTGTTCCAAAAAGAAATCCCCTTGTAATAGAATCAGAACAAGTAGCATTCCTATTTTTTAGGATTGCTACTTTCTGCTTTAGGGAAATACGAATAGCACGAATAGCACGAATAGCACGAATAGCACGAACAGTCCCAACGGGACGACACCTTGTAGCCCATGACGAAGTCGTGGAAAAAAAATAAACCATGGCATCCTACAACCAAGCAGCCCAAAAAGTACTAACAGCAGAAGGAGGATACACCGACAAAGCCCAAGACAGAGGCAATTGGGTCTGCACAAACCAAGCATGGGTCAAAGGGAATAGTAATAATTATTATTGCACCAACAACGAAGCCCCGCTACTAGTAGGCACCAATAAAGGGATCAGCGCTCCCGCACTTGCCAAACACTTAAAAAGGATACCAACGCCAAGCGATAGTCTATCGCTCACTACTCAAACAGTACTAGATATATATGAAGTTGATTATTGGAAACGAATCAAAGGCGACTATATCAATAGTCAACCAGTAGCCAATATATATTTTGATGCCGCCATCAACCATGGTGTCTCCAGAGCCACCAAGATGCTACAAATGACCCTTAATTTGATGGGGGAACAATTACAGGAAGACGGCCGCATAGGTACTAGAACTCTAAATGCGATCAATAGAGCAGATCCCTCACTCCTGCATAATTATTACAAAAGATACCGGTGGAACTTCTATGACAAGATAGTAGAGAAAGATCCTGGTCAAAGTATCTACCTGAATGGATGGAGAAATCGGCTAGATCATTTCCCAGATTTTAATTTAATGGCAGATATGGAAAGCGGTGGCGTACTGGCGGCAGTTGCTATGCCCTCTTTTAATAGCAACACGAAGACTACTATATCGCAACAAGCAAACGCTATACTGGATGACGTAACTTACACCTTGCACCAGGGCGTAATTGCTTATACGCCTTTAATGTCTAATGCCCGCTCTTTTCGAGCAGTAAAATTGGTGTTGATAGGTGGGATTGCTTTAGTCTTGTTTTTTGGGTTTAAGGTTTTGATTAAGGGTAGTGGATTGCTTTGAAAAATCATACCTCATAGGTCTGAATTCATATCTACTGTATCTGTATGGCTCAAAACAGAATGGATATATGAGGTATGAGGTATGAGGTATGAGGTATGAGGTATGATTTACCGCACGGGATAAACAACCCCCAACCCCCAAGGGGGAGATCAGATCAAAAAAGGATTATCACAGGATAAAAGATCAGCTAAAAAGAGAGCTACCAAAGAAAAAGATCGAATCAAAAAGAAAAGCAGCGACTTAAAAGAAAGCGCTGCACGCTCCCCCTTGGGGGTTGGGGGTAAGAAACAAAAGCAAAAGCTAGGATCAAAAGGATCAGCACCATCTAAAAAAATCAGAAATCATAAATCAGAATTCATACATCATACATCCACCACGCTTCAAGTCAAAAATATAAAATGTTTATACTGACTTACATTTCATGGGACAAAAAAAAGCCCCTCACAAAAGTAAGGGGCTTCCTGTCTACGTCATAAAAGTCCTGAAGGGACAACATCCTACAACCCATGACGCAGTCGTGGGAACTTATCGGCTTTCGAACACCGCCTTAATAAGCGTACTCCCATCCTCGCTACCAATGTAAATCTCCTTTTCGCTAGGAAAGCGCAACAAGAAAACGTCATTATTATTTAAAATAAACTTATCCGCATTTCCGACAATAGTATAATCATTCGTTCGATTAAAACTATCGCCATTAGAGCCTTCGCCCCAAAATTGAAAGCTCCCCTCATCATCACCTTTATTCGTAAAGCGAACCTTAGAAAAATCAAGTCCAAGCATCAATTCCGAGTTATCTACATCGAAACTATAAACATTCCAGGTGCCTTCCACTTTTTGGTTAGTGATCGCCTCATCAGATAAAGACTCCTTAGCGCAAGAAGTAAATAATAAACTAAAAATAAATAAAAAAGATAAAGGTTTTGTGTACATGTTGACTTTGATTTAGTGTAAAAAAAAAGATAAAAAAAGAGTCAACAAAGTTTGGTAGAGACTATTAAAAAAAAAAATACTAAAATATTCGATTATTGAATTCGGTCTAGGTCTTCCATAACCTGCTCGAAAACTAGGCTATACGCAAGCGCATAATTTTGAGCAATAGCAATCATAGTGAGAGGAGATAAGTGACCGAAAGGGGGTAATTGACCTACAGGAGAAACACAGATCAATTCGTACAGTAATTCCATCTGGCGATAAGGCTTAGGGCTGATTGTTTCAATAAAAGAGAAAACAGTCAGTTGCTTATCCATCCAAGTCATTAAGGGGATCGGTAGTTCGTAACGTGCTTGTTCTTCGAGTAACATAGTTTTTGAATCGTCATAGATTTTTTCTAGGAGCAATTCAACGTGTTCAGTAATAGCGGTAATAATTGCCTCATTCTTTTGAAAGAAGCTTTCTCTTAATAGGGCATAGCCTTCTGATTGTTGCAAGTCTCTTGCAGTCCTACGGATCGTTGTCATGATCGAATTTTAATAGGTAAATAAAAAGCCGCCTAAGTGCTGCCTGACAACGTATCCGCATGAACTTTAACAATCCAATTTAAATATGAAACAGCAAATAGGACGGCTAGGTCTTAGTCCTTCAAATTGGAAAAGAATATTATTAAAATATAAACATACAGAAAGTTGTCCCTACAAAGATGCAACACAACTTTCATATATCCAAATACCTAATCTAATCCAAAATTGATAAAATATCCCAAATATCAAAGAACTGCTACAAAAGTAATTAAATTCACGAATCTTGCAATGATATTAAGAAAATATTACTATATTTGAATAGGGTATTAATAATTATTTATGATTTTAAAACTAAGATAGCTTCATCGGACGGCGCTAGCCATCCGATGAATAGCGTCAAAATCAGTTCTTATTATGGATAAATAAAAAAAAAGGTTTTAATACACATCGACACAATGAAAATCCTATTGAAAAGCAATTGCATGATTCTTTTGTAGATGAATTTGGTGATATAATATCACAAGCTATTTTGCCGGAAAATACAATTGGTGCAACTGGTTGGGAAGATAGAATTGTAATTTCTACAATTCAATGGCTAGGAACTCCTGTAGGAATATCTTGGCTGGAACAAAATGGGTTTAAGAGAAATTAATTTTTTATGCTCTGGGAGCGCCTAGGATGCGTCCCTATTATATGTTTTAGAAAAGAAAGAGTTATGTGATAAAGTAACTTGTGTACAAATTTGCTCTTATATAGTGTGACAGAAAAGCTTCGTTTATCGAGGCTTTTTTAATGTCAAATGTTAAAGTTTAATAAAATGTACGTACAAAATTTGGAATAACTCTTATTTGTACGTACATTTGTAATCGTAAGTAAGAAACAATATTTAATAATTTTTAAAACTTTTTACGATGAATCCTTTTAAAAAACAATCAATCGAACATTCTGTAACCGAAAATTTTAAATTGTACCCAGAGAATTATGCAATAAACAGTTGGGGCATTGACAAGACTAGCCCTTCCGATGACACATGTGCATCAATAGCTACATGGATAGAAGGAAATTATGAAGTTGATGAAGATTCAAACAAGGGGAGTAAAAATGATTGGGTTGAAATATGCATTAACGCTTATTTAAGTTATGAGGATTTTGATGAAGATGGAGGTGAAGTAACTTGTTATGATTTCTTAAAAGAAGGTGTCACTTTTGTATTAGCAAATAATTATCCGAACGCTAATAAATTTATCAAACTAGGTTATTCTGATTTTGACGAATACAAAGAAGCTGCTGAACAAGTATTTATGACATCTAAGCAAAGTATTGAAGCATAATCAAAAAGCCCCTACAAGGTTACTGAATCTAACCAAGTAGGGGCTTACTTTTTACGATAGAACAAAGATAAATAATTATGCCGAATAAATCAGCAAGAATATATATGCGAATTAGCCCTAAATTAAAAGAACGAGGGCAGGAACTAGCGAAGAAACTAAATAAGAAATCGCTAAATGTACTGATTGAAGATTTGATTTTTAAAACTTCAATGAATCCCTCACTACTTTTTGTTTGTTGCCCTACCTGTAAAGAGCCTATGTTTGATGCTTCTGACATTTCAATAGGTGAGGGAGTAAGCGAAGTAGAATGCGGCAAAGGGCATGTAAATAATTTCAATTTTGAAACAGAAAAATTCGAATAAGGTAAATATGTAAAATTCAAGAAAAGGATTCATGGATTGGTACTCGGAGGTAAGAGTAACAGAGGCTAAAGATGAAGGAGGAGAACCGACGGGTGAGTATTATGCGTTTGTGGGCGTTGAAGGGTTGAGCGCTCTTATGTCAAAACAAAAAGCTGAAGTACTGGCAGAGAAGATTCGGAAGGTGGTAGCGGAGATTAAAGCCTAATACACTTAATTGCACCAAGCCTAAACGGGCTAACGGAATTTTATTAATCATTTAAAATTAAAAAAAAGTTATGCAATTATTTGAAATCGTAGAACAAGACGGCAACAGTATTCATTTAGCTGAATGGAACAAAAGCAATCAAGTAGGCCAAAAGGTAGAAATCAAAGACATAAAAGGAAGAATCACGTGGGATATTGAAGAAAGGTTTGGTGGAAAGTGTTGGGACGTAGAAGACCAATCTAGTACACCAGAAGCGGATGCACAGCACGAAGCAAAATTAAAGGTTTTTGAAGAGGAGGGTATTGATTGTGATGGTTTATCTTACATTGTAATACTGGACGACGAATGGGCTACAAGAATCAAGGATAGCATTAATACCGAATTTTTGAAATGGAAAGATTCTCAATATTAATCAGTGACAGGGCAGCAAAACACTAAACAGGTATTTTGCTGCTCAATTTTGTACATAAGATATTCCACATACCTCTGCAAAAAGCCTATGCCAAAAATGGCATAGGCTTTTATAGTTTGATCCAAAAAAAAACTACAACTGATTAAAATCGACTATTTATCAGGCAACAACCCAGCACTAACGATCAGCCTAGACAAGCCAAAAAACAAGCCCACCGCCACCAATCCAATCACCACATATTTCAAGTTTCGTCTTTGTGACTGAACAGCAGTCGCAATAGGATCTTCCCCGCCATCCGTCTCCGTAAAAGCAAGTAACACATCATTCCCCGCATCTTTAGTCGAAGCCACCACTGACTCTATAAAAGAAGGCTCGATAATAGGTGTAGCCGTAGAAGCAGCGATAGGCGCGCCCGTAAGTGTATCTATCCGCGCCACGATGATTACCTCCTTAGACACAGGATCGACTCTCGTTACAGGTATAGGCGTACTCGTAGGCGCTGTAGGAATAATAGGCATAGGTGCCACAGTCAATGCTGACAGCTCCGCCATAAAGCTACGATGCAGGGCCGCTGCTTTTTTCCGATGCTCGTATCGTAGTTGCTTGAAGTACGTAAATTTCTGCCGACCATCTAAATGCAGAAAAGTATTAGACCCGCCATCTCGATAATACGTGCCGATCCCATTAACGCCTAACTGGCGCAACTCGTCATAAATAAAACCTTTGACAGAAATATCATGTCCGATAATCAGAATTATCTCATCTTCGATATGCTGCGTAGGGCTACTGAGTCCATTGGACCAATTGCCATCCGCTGCTAATTCTTGACTATGTGTAGAGAGCCTACCGTTTTTAGTTTCGTAATTAGAATCGCTTGGTAATCGCAAGGTGCTCGTAAAGTACGGTTTCGCATCTAAACCGTATCGAGGAGCAAATAGATCGTTTATGAATTCGAAGGCAGCGATAACACCATCGGGTATATTATGCGCTATAGGAGGCGATTGCCTACCTTTGTAATAGAAATCACTAGCTTGAAATAAGCCTCTGCCGACTAGGGTATTATTGTTTCTTATTATAGCCATTGTTATTGCTTATTTTTTAAATAAAAACCATAAAAGCGCTACTAGCAGCAATCCAACGATTAACCACGAAAAGTCTGCAGATTTTCTCAACCCGTTCCCGAAAAGTCCTTTTGCACTAGCTGTAGTGTTTTCTTCAAACAGATCATCAAATAAACCGCCAGCTCCATTGCCTTCTAAATTATTATTAAGTATCGACAAGTATTTTTTTGTTAAAAAATCGTAATCATCTTCACGTCCTGCTATCGTCGTAATAATTCGTTGTTGTCCATCTGTCTCATCTAGAAATACGATAGATGGATAACTTTTTATATTTGCTTTTTTCAGGAAGTCATTTAAAGCGTTTTTATTAGTTTCTGTCAGTACGTTTATCGAGATTGGTTCACCGCTTACGTTCGGGTGCTCGTAGTGGTCGCTCCATACTTCGTGATAGGTGCCTGTTCTCGCAGGTGCAGCTGGACTTCCTTTGAATACGAATGCTAGTCTTATTTTTTTCATTAAAATTTACGTATTAGGTGTTGACTGGATGTACGTTCTTTTTTCATTGAAAAAAAAGAACCAAAAATTCTAGAACAAAATAATCCCTCCGGTATTTTGTTCGAGCCTCCCGCTTAGATGTTGACTGTATTTCATTCACCAAAGAGTATCTTTTAAAACTTAAGAAACGCAGCAATCGCTCCCCCTTGGGGGTTGGGGGTAAGTACTTAAGAAAAAGCACAAATAAAACAATACGCACTATTTAAGAAAATCATACATCATACATCATACATCATACATCATAAATCCATGCAGGTCGAACCATGATGGATATAAGATTTATGATGTAAGATTTATGATTTATGATTTCCCGCCTACGCCCTCAGTCCCTTAGCCAGCACCTTTATCATCTTCCTAGCCAAGACTAATTTCTTAGCAAGTTTCTCATCTTTTTCTCGCTCCGCCTTCTTAGAAAGTATTTCAATGAGCTTAGAAGCATTTTTGAGCTTCTTCTTAAGCGCCTTGTCATCGGACGACTGCAAGTCATCCGTTGACTCTACAGAAACAATAGGTATTTCGACAACAGATTCATCGGATGACTTCGAGTCGTCCGATGAAACGGCTACGGAAGAGGAAACACCAAAAGGCAATTCAGTCGCAGGTTTCTTCTTTTTAGCAGCCGTATCGACTTCTTTAGGCAATGCCTCCATAATATCCACTCGGTTGCCAGAGAACACCCGATCACTAGTAGCGTCAAGTGCTTCCTTTACCTTCTCGATTAGATTATCGAATAAGGCATAGATCGTTTCCAATTCCTCGCCCATAGGATAGGGTGGCGCTTTGTCGGAAGAAAAATACTTCTTATAAGGATCAGATTGTAGGTAGTTATTGAATACGCCTTTGTCTGCCATCTTTTTCCAAATGTAGGCTTCAAACATTCTAGCAAATAGCTCCTCGGGCATAATCCAATAATTGCTACCCATCGCCACGGAATCCGCTAAATACTTAGATCCCTTAATAGGCACTTCTACTTCTATATATTCCAATCCATGCAAATGAGCAGCGAACCCGTACAGTAGTTTTTGTCTTCTTGAGCCCGTCCAATATTTCTCATACCGCTGGATATACTTGATGGTAGCCTCAACACTTTCTTTCTTAATGTTGTATCGTGTTTTACTTTGCGCAGGCACATTTATTTTGATCGTGTTCTCGCTTTCGTAAACGAAGTTCATGATCTTTTTAAAGGCTCTGTTAATTATCTGCTCTTCTGCACCAAGGCGACTAGCGAAGCGGCCCAACTTGCCGTTAATCTTTGCCTCCTTACCGCTGAGCACAGACAACATGTCATCCATGTAGTGCCCCCATTCGTGATTCAAAGAACCATCTCCATTTCGTCGATTCAAGTTGATGATCGTATAAGAGGACCAATAAGTTGCAGCGCTACCAGGCGTACCTCTAGTAGCGAAACCAATTCCTAGTTTTCCTGCTTGATTGATCTTTTTGATGTCCAATCCGGTGATCTCCTCTAGATCCGTCATCGCCGCATAAAAATAATTGGCATGTTTTTCCCGTTCCTTATCTGGCAGGCTATTGCCATATTCAATAGAATAGAACCCTAATTCTTTGCCTAGTACATTATCTATATTCGTAGCTGTCACATAAGGCAACTCTATGCCTCCCTTTCGAATAATGTGTGACAAAGGCTCTTTGCTGTTAATTTTGAATTGCGTCTTTTGAGTAGGCGCCTTTCTTTTATTGTTGCTAGGATCGGCCCATGACCAATCGTTTTCTCTTGCTATTTCCCAGGGCTTTAATAATCCTTCTAATTCTAGGTTTTCTAGTTTAGCTATATTTGTTTTTACTCGATTAATTGCTTTTTCGTATCCTGGGATAGCGCTGTATCCTTCAGGGAATTCCGCTAAGCGTTTTTGGTAGAATGCTATATTTTTGTTTTCGATAGCTATCTTCTTAGCGACCACTACCGCCTGTTGTTCTTGCGTGAAAGCATCATATATGCTAGCATCTGTATAATGCTTCTTGGCTGCTGCGCTACGAACATTTACAAGGTTTAGGAATTTGACACCAAAGATGCCTTTTAACTTACTGGTGATCTTGTAGCTAATATATATACCGCTAGGGCTTTTTAGACTTTCATCATCTCCTATGTAACTTTTCGCTATTTTTGGACGAATCAAAACTTGTGCTGCCTTGATCGTTTCCTCTAATGTTTTTGCTTCCGACAATGCTGTATTTAATAAGCTGATCCCTTTTACATACACTTTACGTGCATCGGCACTATTGAAAGGCCGCTTACTCATTGCTTTTCGCAATTGCTGTTTCCAATACGCTGCACCTGCACTGACGCCGTTCACTCGCTCCTGATCTATGTCCAGCTTCGGCCATACCTTATCCTTGTTCACTGTCTTATATGCAAAAACAGGGTCGTCCTCTAGGTCCGATAAATTTTGATAGACGATCAGTTCATAAGCTCGTTGCTCTTTCCTTGCACCAGGCTTTCGAAATTCGGAATCTTTAAATTCCTTATTCTTTTCGGCATCTCTTAGCCGTTTTTCTATCTTTTCTGTGAAGTCAGTAATCGTTGCATCGTCTTTGGCTATAATATCGGAGACGCTGGCTTTCTCTTTTACGCTATCATCGGACGACTCGAAGTCATCCGTTGATTCTTCTGAAATAACAGGATCATCTGCTGGTACTTTTTTAGTAGCACCTTCTGGTCGTGGTACGAATGTTGGGTCTGGATTGTCATCGGACGACTCAAAGTCATCCGTTGACTCTTCTGAAATGACAGCATCTATAACGGGGTCGGTTGAGATAGTATTGCGGATTTTATTTCGGCTAAATTCCGACTTATCTAATACGCCATTTTCCATATCAACAATCTCTTTTAATTCAGATAGATTGATTGTCCCATCCATTAAGCCATCAATGACATTATCAAAATGAGGATTAGCCCCCTTTCCGAAATTTAATTCTTTTAATATTTTTTCATCGCCTCGATCTCTGTTCATCCAATTGGGTAGGTCTAGCGAAGGACGTAAATATTTATTTCTAATGAAATTTCTAATTAAGTTAGACTCTATTAGATATTGTTTTTTATAGGGTCTCCATCTATCAACAAATTCTTGTGCATCTTTGGACTTCCAAAGTGCATCATCATTCATAAAGGCTAAGAATTGATTTATTTTTTTGGTAGCAATTTGAAAACGCTCTACATAATAGGCTTTTACATTGTCTAGTGTTCTACTGCTTCGGTCGGCAAAGTGCATTTCAAACTTCACATTATCTTGGTAGCCAAAAAAAGCATCGTCATTAAAGGATTGATATCCAAACACAGAACTGGACACTTCCCATTGTTTCGGTTTAGAGTAATTGTATAGGTAGTAATAAAAAACATGACTCATATAAGCATTGTAAGGCCGTAATGCTTCGTAAGCCAATAACATGATTTTAGACTTGTTAGGGAATTCAGAGTTATTGCTTCTTCCGTTAGATACTCTGTCGATGATGTTTCTTATTTCTGCCCATTCACTAATATTATATACTCCTCCTCTTTTAGGTGCGGGGAAGAGGTCTACATCTATTTTAGTATATTCGATTTCCTTCACCCTGTCATCTCTGAAATATTCTAAGTCCCTAAACCTGTATTGATTTAAGACCTTGTCGGGCACTTCTTCTCCAGCTAAAATAGCAGCGGATACGTCCTGTTCGTATACATTTTTTAGACCAAGCGTATAAGCGTTTTTATTGTCTAAATCAATTTTTTCATTATGTTTCGCATCTTCCGAAATAGTCTCTTGAATAGAGACTCGTTCCCCTCGACGATTCATCCAGTCCATGTCGTAGCCATTTAATATGGCCTTAAATGCTTCTGCTTCTGTTAGTTGCCAAAGTGGGGTGTTGGTTGTGATCTCATTGGACGGCCGAAAGTCATCCGTTGGCTCTTCTGGAGTAATAGGGCGGTTATCGTTGGATAATTCTACAGGCTCCCGTGCGTTTCGTTTGTCCTCGCCTACTATTTCAAAAAACTCATCAATCGTTATTTTTCCTATTAATAAGTAATCTGCTAATTCACTAGATTTAAGGGCGTTCCCCCAATAAGCGGTCTTGTCGTATAATTCCTTTCTCATATCCTCTTTCAAGAAAGAACGAGGCAGGTTCATTGGTCGCAAAAATTTCTTTTCCATTAAAAATCGAAAATTTTCGCTAGTAACATCCGATTTCCTATAGTATAGCTGCGCTTTTTTGACAAAGGTTTCAAAATCATTCGTTTCCCAAATTTCTCGATCATTTAAAACCGATAACAAATCATTCATTCTTTTGATAATAACCTTGACCGCTTGTTGGAAGTGCTCATTGACTTTATCTAAGGTCCGATTATTTTTATCTTCAAACTTTTTAACAATATCTAATGGGCCGCTTCTAGGTACTAAAAAATTTAAGGCAACAGAATTGGGTACTCCAAACATTTTACGTGTAAAGTAATCGTCTCTACTGCCCTTGGATACTACATTCCTCCAGTACGCATCATAAGGCTTTAGCGTGTCCGCTATTCCTTGCATCACTTTAGAGGGATTTTCATAATATTTAGCCGTACTAGCTAGTATTTGAATAATATTACTCCATTCTGCCTTGTTGTACTTGCCGCCTCGCTTAGGAGCAGGAAACAAATCAGTTTCGATTTTCAGTACTTCTATCTCGGTTTCTCTTTCTTGTAGCAGGTACTTAAAATCATATTGGTCTAGAACCTCTTTTGATACCTCGACGCCATCCAATATTTTACCCGCCACTACGGATCTATAATGGTTTTTAAGATCCTCTATTACACCCGCATTTCTCCGCCAGTTATCATTTGCTGCAAACCTCTTTTGCACAGAATATGGTTTATTCAGAAACATTACAGGCGCGTCTCTACCTTCGTCATACACCTGCTTCATGAAAATATCCTCCGTTATCTCGTGCAATGGCGGGAAATCTTGAATAACAGACTCCATAGGCTCCGTTGACTCTTCTGTAGCAATAGCATCAATATCAAATTCATCGGATGGCTGATCGCCGTCCGATGAAGCTTTATCCTTTTCAAGAAAAGTAGGCACCATCGCCATATCAGACAAAGTTTTAGCCCCTTCCTTAGTCAACAATCGGCCATCTTTTTCAAATACCCAAACGCCACCCCAAGACCCCATTTTGTAATTGGTATATTTCCAGCGATCTGCCCTAGCGGCCATGAACTCATTGTATCTGTCTGTCTCAAATTTACTAGGCTTAGTATCTGCAAACTGCATTTTTACAGCCGCTTGAATATTAAAAGCTTGTGTTTGAGAAAACCAAAGACCATTCTTTTCTGCCTTCACCGATAGCGTTGGCTTCATAGCGCCCGTCTTATAGTTTTTGATTGGTAAGCTCTTGATAGATTCTTTATCGAGTACATCTTGGAAATGTATGTTGGCTAAATCTTCGATAGTTGGTCTTAAATTATATGCAAAGGTATATGTGAAATACCATCTCTTTAAGTCTTGTTTTGCATAGTCTTTTAGTAGAGATGCTTTATTTGTTTGCTGGAGCTTGTGGTGTCTAGATGCCAAAGCATCTAATAAATCAGATCCATCCCAAGCATTCCCTTCCATAGTCACAGCATATCCATTTTCTTTTTCTCCATCCCGAAACCAAAAATAATTATCTCCTTTAAGTATATGGTTTCTTTTAATAGGGCTTTCTCTAATCGCTCTAGTTACATTACCTTTCGTCTTTTGCCAGCCCAATCTAACAAACCGATCCACCAAAGTAGGTAGTAATTTTTCGTATATCTCCTTGTCGATTAGGAAACGCTCATAGTCCTCCTGCTCCTCCTTCGTGAATTCGGTACGGCTGTCCTCCGCCACCGTGTCATCGGACGGCTGCAAGCCATCCGACGACTTTTCTTCGATATTCTCTTCCACCTGATCAAATTCATCGGATGGCTGAGCGCCGTCCGATGAAGCTCCGTCTTCGTTCGATGGCATCTCCGTGACCGACAACACATCTAATTCTTCTTGCAAAGCTTCCACCGCATCCACCTCCGCTGCATCCGCTTCTTTTTCGATAGAGACCGTAATCGTATTAACACCAGTAGGTCGGAAGGCAGAGCGAAAAGAGTTGCTGGGATTATCCACTACATAGGCATTTGTTTCTGTGAGGAAATCCTGAAACTTTTGCTTAAGCTCTCCACGGGTACTGTTTTTATTATTTGCCATAATAGCCACTATCCTGCCACCAGGGTTTAAAATTTCATAAGCATGTAGGACGTGCTCGATATCTTGATCTTTTTCGAAAGGAGGATTCATAATGATTACATCGTACTTAGTGCTATCACATGCTAAAAAGTCATCACAAACCACCTTGTGCCCTTTTTCGGTCAATGCCTCAGATAAAGAAGAATTATATTCGCCTACCTCCAATTCATTATCAGGATATTGTTCTTTGATTTCATCGGCTATATGGCCCAAACCAGCGGAAGGTTCGAAGATTGTATCTCCCTCCTCGATGTTTACCATCTCTAGCATCTGCTTAATGAGGTCGGTAGGTGTAGGAAAAAAGCCCGGTATCTTTCTGCCAACGAATTTACGTTCTAATGCTTTTATTTTCTTCGCCTGTTCCTGTTCGGGTGTAAGCGCGCTTGTCCGTTCGGAAAATTTTGCTAATTCTCTGACGGCTGATCGTAGGGTGGGTAAGTTTTTGAGGCCCATTTTCTGCAATCGCTTGAATCTTAATGTTTGATCCAATATCTTATCCTTGTCCCAACTTCTAGATAGCTTATAAGCCATTTTTTCCAAATCAGTTATTGGCACTTTTCTCGCATCGAATAGGTGTTCGCTTTGCGGAATCCTTCGTAGTTGCTTTTCTATTCGTTTGGCTATTAGCATAGCCCCTTTCTTGTTTTCTAATTCATTGACCCAGCTTTGCATATTGTCTTTATGGAAAGAAGGGTAGGGCATCTTTATAAACTCGGCATCCTTGGTTATATCCTTTGGTGGTTTTTGGCCGTATGGATGGTTTTCTTTTCTCATTCTATCAGAATAGGCTGTATTCCAAATGCTTAATAGATTGCTCAACTGTATAGCGGAACTAATGTTTTCCAGTGTAGTTGATTCTCCATTTTCGATGGCCTCCGCTATTTTTCGAAGTACCTTGGCGAAGTAGATCTTATGTTCTGCGTCTGCCTCCGTATTCGCAGCCATTCTCGCCCTACGGGAAGTATTTGTTAGTCTGTCGCGTGTCAATACCTCCTGCCCCTTTTCTTCCCATCGGTCCGCCATTGCAATTAGTTTGGCGGCGTTTCGTTGTAATTTGTCGTCATATTGGTCGTCTATAGATTTGCTGTTATCTACATCTCCATTTTTCAATCCTGCAAAGGTATTTGCACTCTCTTCGGTTTTGAATTGGAAACCAGGTATCGCTCCATCTCTACTATATCGGCTATACCAGCCACCCAGCCTTTTGGCCTTCGCTCTCAAATCGTTGAAGACGGGGCCATCCACCCTATCTGAAAGCTTTACGATCCATAGGTCAAAATTCTTTTTAGAATGATACCCTTTGATGATCGTCATATCTGTGCCATCCAATTGGACCTGAGCCAATACAGACGCTTTTTTTTTGTCGGCCCTCTCTTGAGTGATTGTCTTTTCGGCAACTAGGGCATCGTATTGTTCCCTTTGTTCGGTGCTTAAGTCTGATCTAGATTTGATGCGTAGAAAGAACTCGTATTCCGCTATTGTTTCTGGATTCGATAGGGATTTCTTCATCGTTGCGCCTCTTTTGATGTCTGCTGCTTCTCGTTCCCTTTGTAGTTGTTTGCGTGTTTCATTCGCTCTGTCTATGCTCTCTTGCGTTTGCTTTAATAATTTTTCTCTAATAATTTCCACATTAGAGCTTGACATGTTAGTAACTTCAAAAATCTTACTAGTCCCAATCGTAAATACATTTAATAGCTTATCAAAGTAAGCGTCTACATAATATTCCTTATTTTCATTCCTATAGTTAGATCTAGAAGCTAGACGCAATTCAGGAAGCGTCATCGTGTCGCTCATCTCTTCTTTGATTTCTTGCTCTAGTAGGGCGTAGGCTTCGAATTCTGATTGTATGGTTGCTAGGTCGGATACTTCCGCTCTTATTATCTGATTGTGTATAGTTATAAGTGATTCTAGATTTCTCATTTATTTTTTTATTTATCCACGACTGCGTCATGGGTTACAAGGTGTCGGGGCGTTGCCCCTGTTCGTGTTGGTCGTAAATCATACATTATAAATCATACATCATACCTCATATATCCATTTAGCTTGCATCTTAGATGTATATATAATGTATGATTTCGCCTACGCTACGCCTTCAATCCTCTACCTAGTACTACAATCATCTTCCTAGCCAACACCAACTTCTTAGCAAGTTTCTCGTCTTTCTCTCGCTCCGCCTTCTTAGCCAATATTTCGATAAGCTTAGAAGCATTTGTGAGTTTCTTCTTAAGTGCTTTGTCATCGGACGACTGCAAGTCATCCGTTGACTCTACAGGAATAATAGTGTTTTCGATAACAGATTCATCGGATGGCTTGGAGCCGTCCGATGAAACGTCTACGGAAGAGGAAACATCTGTGCATCCAATAGCACTCACTTTCCCAACAAACCGCTCAATCAATTCTCTTTCCTTTTCAGGAATCGCAGATAACACATAAAATTCAAAAGCCTCTTTACTATCAGGCTTATCGCCAAAAAGCGAAGCACCTTGTTGATTGCCAGCCACCGATCTATTGTATCCTTCTATAGCCTTCTTGAATTTATTCCTGCCAAGGTTCATTAAGCGATTCAGGACCACACTTTTCGGGTTCCATACTTTATTTCCAAATAAACTTTTTTGATTCACATAGTCACCAAACTTCAAACCACTCGCCACCATTTCCATTTGATAGATGATCGCATCATTGATGCAATCTGTCAGTCGATCCTCGCTAAGGCTCTTGTTTAGCATCAGCGTAGGCAAGGTAGTGACTACTATTTTTCGTAAAGCTTTTACGCCTGCTTTGTCAGATGCTAAGATGGCCGTGCGATCCAAGATCGAAGCGGATAGCGTAGCCTCTAAAAAATCTTTTCCACCAGAGGTAAAGCCACTTTGTTTATCGTAGTAGCTGGAGGTTTCTTGGGGCGTCAGTAAATTACAACCTAGCAATAGGTCCATCATTCGTTTTTGGTCGCTGCCATTGCTGTAAAAGTCAGATAGGCGCTCGTATTTTTCTAATACGCTAGGAATGGAGGTGCTACAGGCGCTATTCTCGCTCAGTATATTGGATAGCTCAATGGCTTTGTCTACAGGCCGTTTGCCCTTTATTTCTGACTGATTGTATTTGGCTAATTCTTGTGTGGTGTACTCAGGGAAATCGTAATCAATCCGAACTAATACAGGATGTTCAAAATTGTCTAAGGATTGCAAAGGTTCTTCGAAACCAAAACTATCGTATTCTTCTCGCAGCTCTGTTACATAGTCGCTATATCGTTCAGGATATTTGGATGCTGCTAGTTGCAGGGACATCGTTCGATTGTTACCAGATACGACAATATTGCTATTATCTACGATAGGACTACCTTGTGGCGTTTTGGAGGTCGTGATTAGTAGTTCGGGGCGTAGCTCTTGTGCGTATTGTTGGACGAGTGCCTGAGCTTGTGTATCGCCTCCATAGTTCCGATCATTGATGTTGTACCCTTTATCGTTTAGTGGGAAGTCGGGATGGTCGGCGAAGGTAAAAGGGTTGTGACTTGGGATTAGTGCCGATAGCTCTATGATCGCAAATTGGGCGCTTCGCTTTTCGCCATTGGGTAGGCGTAGGTTTATTTGTTTGCCTAGGAGCGGGTCGTTACCTGTTGCGGTTTCCATCTTGGCTACTATGGAGTTTTGTAGGTCTACAGGAGAGGTCGTAATTATTTTCTCTTTAGCGGTTTCTAATGCTTTAGCTACCTCATTAGAAAGATCAGCTAATTCTAATTTTCCTTTGAGGTATTTTTTTACATCCGTCTTTTTACTACTGCCAGTAGCATCTCCTATGTCAATTAATTCACAATCCACTACTGCGTAAAATCGGCGATATTTATTCTTCCAACTTCCTCCTGATTGTATTTCTATAATATCTCCTTGGCTGGCCTTATATTCTCCTTCTACGGTTACGTCATTTTTGCCGCCATAAATTCGATCTAAATCAAAGAAAGAACGCCCTAATTTGCCGTCTTCTAGAACCATCAAAGCTACATAAGGAAAGCCTTTTCTTTTGTCCGCATTTTCCTCAAAGTCAAAATTACAAGTCTTATCAGCCATAACTATTTTTTATTAAACAAGAAATTATTAAGCGCAGTATCCACGCAAAAAAGTTTATGTACCACCACGGCCAAAACCATCAATCCAAACAATACCAACAAAAAAGAATAGCCATATCGATAATGAACCCAATAGGCAAGTAAGGCCGTCAAGCCAAGGTCTACAGCGGCCATACCTAAGAACCTAGGCGCATGAACGCCCTCCTTTGGTTTGCCGAAAATATCTTTGAATGCACACATTTTATATAAAATTAAGAAGCGGATTAGAAACATAAAAAGCGCAGTAGATTAAATCAATAACCTAATGCGCTAACCCAAAAAAAACAAAATTCATAAACTATCTTAGAAATCTAAATAAGCTTCTTATTTAGGAGATTACCCAAAATCCCTTTTTTGACTGTTCTTCGGCGCCTTTTTCCTCCAGTGCTTGCGTACTTTTTCTTTCGAGTGCCTGTTGAACTACTTCTAGTTGTACTCGAAGTGCTTGTAGTGCGGGACTTTTTACCAGGATATGTAGCATAACCTGTTGCTGATTTTGCCCAACTAGCGTTTTTGTACCCTTTTTTCTTTAATGTGGCTATTCGTTTCGCCGCTAAAGCCTTAGTTCTGTGCTTTCTATTCTTTTCCATACTATGTTTTATAATTTTGATTAAAATTATGTTTCTTGCAATTTAATCAAAAAAAAAAGCTTATACA
This sequence comes from Robiginitomaculum sp., assembly GCA_023301505.1. GTDB lineage: Bacteria > Pseudomonadota > Alphaproteobacteria > Caulobacterales > Maricaulaceae > Robiginitomaculum. The sequence goes on along the minus strand of JALZUP010000256.1, from coordinate 5,807 downwards.
AGTTTTTAGTAAAAACGATGAATAGAAGGGATATTCATCGTTTTTACAGATTATTTACGTGAGCTTAGAATTAGCTAATATGATGCTGTTGAATATTATGCTATGCAAAAGCTCATAGTGTAAGACTAATTTATTAAAGAATGCAGGGGGGATTTTGTGATAGGGATTAGAGTCGGATAGATTGGTATCTACTAGGAATTGTTTTAGTAGTTCGATCCTTCTGAAATGTTTTTTACTTTGCATTTCAATTAAATTAAACAGCGCATCAATCTTCTTGAGGTCTTTACTGGTGAATTCAAATGATTGATAAAGTTCTCTTTTTAAAAAGAGATAAGTGTTTTTTAGTAATTGCGCATAAGAGGAGGTGATGGCAGTTGTTGTTTCTTGATGACTCTTTAAAAAAGCTTCTGCGAATCGCATCCTTTTAGGTGTGGCCTTGTTCATTTGACTGTTTTATTTGTGTTTATTGTAAAAAAAGAGATGGGATTTTATTTCGTGTAGTAGGTAGGAGGATTTTTTTGTTTATTGTTTGTCTGTTACTAATGTATGGTATATTTTTAGAATATAGTGAGAGCGTATATTGTTATTTTCAAAAATAATATATATATTAAATAATAAAAAAAAGCATTCGTGCTTTTTTTAATCCTGTTTTTAGGAATTCATCGGATAAAATAATTATCCGATGAATTATGTTTTTATTAAAAGATAGTAACACGGCTATGTAGTCCGTGATTGTATATTACCTCTAATGCTGCCAGATATTCTTTCGTAGTTGCTTCTCGCTTGAAAGAATCTACTTGTTTTTTGAATTTAGAGGCCAGTAATTTAATGTCGATTTTTTCTGCCTTGATCACTTTTGTAATTGCTTGTGCAAAGGCACTATTACGATAAGATGGAAAGGAATTGAAAAGCGTTAACTGGTCCATAAAGTCACAAGCATGTTTTAAATGGTTAACTTTGAATTTGCCTGTTTTAAAGGAATTTTGAACTTCTTTTCTTTGACCACTGCTTAATGTTAGATTCCCAAATTGCAGAAGAGGTAAGGAAATACTAGTTTTAAGATTATATTTGTACATAAAATCTCTTAAGATTCTGTAATCTTCGATACCACTTTTTATAAAACAATTAATGTAGTCTTCTTTTTTCCACTTCTCATTATTGTCGTTTAGCTTCGCAATACCTGCTAGATCATGAGCGTTTCTATTGATCGTGTAGTAGATGTTTTGCTTCGTCGCTTTCGCTGCTTCTAAGCGATGTTGTCCATCCTCGACGCCCATGCTTTCGTTGACTAAGATAGGATAGTGCTTTAATAGATTATTGCCTTTTTTTATTTCTTGGACGAGCTTCTTTATATTTCTATCTACAATTTGCCTGTTCCCTTTTATTGTATTGAATTGGGCATAATTCTTTGTCCAATATATTTTTACATTGGCTTCTTGATGTGTTAATTTATTTTCCATTTTTTGACTTAAAAAGTGACTTAAAAAGTGACTTAAAAAGTGACTTAAATGAATAAATGATTTATCCTTTTGATGATTTTCGCAACATCTTTATTTTTGAGCCACGATCAATCATGTTTAATAATCTTTCTTTAGCTGCTGGTTGCGCTATTAAAACAGCGGCAATAACAGCTAGTCCTTGGTCTGGATGCTGCGGGCAATGAAAATGGGTTAATCCTTGTTGGTCTACTGTCATAGCTACCCACATTTTTGATTTTTTTATTTCGGCAGCTATTTTGTCTACTTGCTGGTCGTTGGTTACTTTTGCCATGTGTTTTTTATGATTATGTTTTTTAAATGGTTTCTGATTGACAGCTAATAAATAGGATTACACTAAATATAAAATAAATTTTTTTCTTGTTTTAATAAGATATTTATGTATTGTATGTGGAATATCTTATGTAAAAAAAATTGGCTAATAATTCTACTACTGCAAAATAATTAGCCTGTCACGATGTGGGCTTTAATTGTATTTTGTTGGAATTGACAACAGGTGAGAAACCTATTGGCTTTAACATTAATGATAGCTTTTTAGCTGTCTTTGGGTGAAATGTAAACCTATCTATGTTTTTAGGCAACCAATCATCTATAGTGTTGCCATAAGTCCTTCCTGCTCCTATCCAATCAGCAATCATTTCAAATAAGCAAATAGTAGGCATTTCTAAAACTTTTGTGCCGCCATCTTTACCAACGTTAAACCAATGCTCTGGATGGTGGTCGTTATTCATCTTGTGATGATGCCAAGCTAAATCAAAATCATCTCTATTTTCACCAGTTTCAAAATTGAATGTAGAGTAACCTATAGACTCGTTAATAGATAGCTTAGAAAAGTCGTGAGTCAATAGCCTTAACTCAAATTTGTGTTTTTCGTTATTGGATAAAAAATTGCTTAATCCTTGAGTTTGCAACAATTCAACACCTGCATTATAAACTTCTATCTTATGAGGCATTACTTTAGTATGGAAGTATTCTATGATGTCATTGTACATTAATTCATTGTACGCTGCACCAGCATCATAATTGTATAGGAATAACTTTCTTAAGCTATCTGCACTATCACTTTTCACCTTACTGCAAAAATCAGTAATAAAATAGTTTACATTTTTTTCTAAATTCATTGGGTCGTTAATTATGTAATTTAAGATATTTTTCTAAAAAAATCTTCATAATACTTATTGTCATTTAGCTTGCTCCAATACTTTTCTTTTTCCTCAATCATTTTGTCGCTCGTCCAAGTATAAGCCATGTAAGTCAATATCTTCTCTAACTCTCTCTTGGATTTATAAAATTTACAATCCTTTCTATCCATTTGACTGACAAACTCTTTCCTAGTACGGTACAATGGTTTAAAGTCATATAAAAACTTAAATACCGTTAGGATAAAATAGAGTAAATTCAAGACTGCTTTCTTGATAAGAATGAATATATACTTCATTTGTTGCTTATTTTTTTTGTCACACTTTCTATAATCGAATAACCTACGCAAGTTACTTATTCAAATCCCCCTCAGGTATTAACACCCCTTCCTCAATCAATTGATGCGGTGCATAGTGATTGCTACAAGAAAGTAGATAACTTAAGGAATACCCCCGCAAAGATGCTTCTGGACAATATTCGCCGAAGCCACTAAGCTTCAGTATTTCTCCTTTAGTCTCAAATTCATTGGTAGGTTCAGTGACAATAAAAGAAAGGATAGTACTTGGATTCTTTTTTTGACATCTTGAAAATCGAGGATAACCTGGTACTACCACCTCTTCTTCAAAATGAATGCTATATTTTCCGTACATAGATTCAATACCCTTGATTGGATAATCTGCAGGTGTTTCTATCTCAAGATGATGCGTGAGTTTTCCAGAAAAAAGAAATCTAAGTCGTTCTAGGAAAGGGAGTCTAAATGTTGCTTGTGCAATTATGGTATTGTTTTTAGGCATCTTTTACGGTTGGTGTTATTTGTAAATTATTCTTGTTTAAGAAATCCAATCCTATACGGTCGATGTTGAAGCGCACTTTGTTGCTTCTATCAACTCCGTAAAAGTGAATGAAGTACGCTTCTAATCTTTCGTACTTAATCCAAGCTTTTAACTTATTGAAAAAGGTAGGTAGGGTCTCGGGTGCAATGTCCCAATAAAAGCTAAAATCTGTCGGGCCTGATTCCCAATGGTCGCCAATAAACTGGTCTTTAGGTAAAAAGGATTCGATTTGTTGCTGTAGCTCCGGAAAGAAATCTATATCCGATGTATCTGTTAATGCTTTAGAGATTATTTTATCAACCTCTTCTTTCGTGTTGTTTTGATGTAGCCCAACAAAAGCATCGCCTGAATAATATAATTCTTTGATAGAAAGACTAAAGCTAACACAGCAATAAAAGGAGGTTCTACGGAATTCAATCGCCTTTTTAAGCGGGCCAATTATGCTAATTGTTTCCGATTTCGTTAATAATTCATAAGTGCCATCTTCCAATTCATCTACGATAAAAAGGAATAGATTATAGTCTCTTCGTTCGTTAAAGCAAAAGACGAGATCTGCATAGGCAGCGGCTCCTAGTTGTTCTGCTATCTTGTACTTTTTAATCATTTTATTGCTCCAATCCCTGAATGATTGATAGTATTTTTCTTCTCTAATTTTATCTTTAGGGGAATTGCTCCAGCCGTTGTATTGTTCTGCTTCGGCGGTTATTTTTAAATACGAATCTACGAAGGGTTTTAGGTCGACCATAATGTTTGTTTGTTGATCTTGAAAAAAAAATAGGAGGTTAGGGCGTGTTAACACCCAATGCATGCAACAACGCATGTTGTTAAAAAAATAAAATAGATAGACATAGTTATTACGAAATTTCTTTTTCTTTCTAAGTTGGTATTGCCTTTGTAAAACATATTGTTTCTTTTATGATTTATGATTTATGATTCATTTTAGCTACTTCTTTGACCTCAGCATCCGCAGCCAGTATCTCTCGAACCGCCTCCGCTACCACATCCGCAGCATACACCACATCCGCAGGCGTAAGCGTACCAGAATCAAAACTAAATCGACAAGCGCCCTTAATTTGATCATCTGTTAATCTCATAGCACGTAGTACATGCGAAGGCTCCCAATTATGTGTATTACTATGTGTATTGCAGGCGCTACCACGGCTAAAAGAAACCTTGTCTCCCACGTAAGCCATCAAAGCCTCTGATTCGATATTTTGAATAAGTACGGTTACGATGTAAGGGCTTTTAGCTTCAAAAGAAGCACCTATTATTTTTGTATCAGGGAGATGTTCTAATAATCGCTCTAGAAAAGCTTCTTGCAGATAGTTCGTTAAGGCCCACCGATCAGCGATCGTTTTGTTGGCAAATTCTGCTGCTTTCCCAAAACCTGCAATGGCGGCTGTATTTAAGGTGCCTGCTCTCAAGCCTTCTTGTTGTCCGCCACCTTTGATTAAAGGGAGAATATAGTCGTGGTGCTTTTTGTCGATGTATAAAGCGCCGATCCCTTTTGGTCCACCAAATTTATGGGCACTAAAGGCCATCATGCCGATATGTTGCTGCTTTGGGTAGACGAAATACTTGCCAATTGCTTGGGTTGCATCGCAAAAGAAAATACTATCAGTAACAGAACATAATTCGCCTATTCGTTCAATGTCATTTTGTATGCCGGTCTCGTTATTTGTGTGCATTGCGACTACTATCGTATTTGTGTTTTTTTGTAAGTCTGTATACAAAGAGGCAATGTCTACTTGTCCAAATTCATTTAGGTGCAAGGATTTCCTGCTGCGTTCGCCTATGCTATTTAGCACCGCTTTATGTTCTGTCGGACTGTATAATAGTTCATAGTAGGGGTATAGAGTCAATCCCCAATTAATTGCTTCAGTAGCTCCAGAAGTAAAAAATATTTCCTCTGCATCACACTTTAGTAGATCGGCTATTTTGTCTTTTGCTAGATCTATTTGATCCATGGCTTCTATCCCTTTTAGGTGTTCTGCGCTAGGGTTAGCAGGATATTTATTAGCGGTTAAATATACAGTTGTGTTTACGTCAGTTAATATTGGCGTTGTCGCTGCGTGGTCTAGATTGATGTGTCGGTCGTTGTTCATTTTTTTAATAATAAAAATAGTTGCTAGTGTGATGGTGAAGAGGGTAGCTATTAGCATTTTGATGTTTGTTGTTTTTGTTTTTTGATCGAAGAGGAGACTTGGTAAGTTTTAAAAACTTACCAAGTCTTAAAGCTTTACTTAGGAATGTGTATGGAATAAGTTCGTAATTTAGGGTAGCTTATTTTGTTCTTAGTTTTTGCTTTAATGAAGGAGAATTGTTGATACTTTGACTG
>JALZUP010000255.1 GCA_023301505.1 Robiginitomaculum sp. | reverse complement strand
TAAATCACTACTCCAGATTGACACCAAAAGAACGAGAAAAAACACTCTTCGTTACCCCAAATAACTCATATAGAACCAAAATAGTTAACCAAATCAGAACAGACCTGATCAAATCTAATGTCATTACTAATGTCATTGGATATACGCGGTATGTTCAAAAGAACAAAACCCAAGAAGACTTAAAACATAACCATCACATTGATGCTAAAGACCTTATATTCTATAATAAAAAAAATGGGACCAGTGGCTTTGGACTTATATCTAAGGTTAAACGAGGCACAATTAAGATAAAATCCGTATTGGACACTAAAACCTTAACAAACGATATAAATCAAATACAAATTCAAAGTCTCTACACCCCTAAAAAGATCAATGTTGGTATAGGGGACAGAATACGGTGGAGTAAAAATGAAAAAAAACAGAATAGATATAACGGTCAAGAATTTGTTGTCACCAAAACAAGTAAAAATCATATGAAAATCAAATGTCTAGAGACCAACAAAACCCACCTAATAAATACTAGAAAACCAATGTTTTTTGAACATTCTATAGTGCAAACTGTCTATTCCTCACAAGGCAAGACATTTGAAAACGTGGTTTGTCTTACAGGAGATAAATTAACTAAGAAAGAACTATATGTAGTGGTTTCACGTTCTAAAAATAACGTCACTCTATATTGTAAGTCATTAGATGATATCAAGCAGACGTTGCAAAAGTCTATGACTAATGACATTGAAATTCAAAGCAAGTCTCAAGAATATACTTTATAAATGCACATTTGATGGTAAGCGACTCAGTAAGTGTGAAACAAACGGTTATTTTAAATCAATATTTTTTTTCATCTTTTTTAAAATGAACATAAATTTCTAATGTTTTGATCATTAGTATTTTAAAATTCCTTAAATCACCGTAGTTATGAGAATCGCTCATCTATAGGTAAATAAAAACCGGTAAAAAATGACTACTAGAAGCCCAGAACATTGAAACACCCTTTTCTATAAGCTTAACTCCTAATATTCATGCTCCTCGTAAGTAGGAGTATTAGCTTATAAATTTATTTATTATCGCATCATACCGATAACAATTATGAACAAACTTTTTTCATAAGAGGTCTATACATGCCTGCACCAAAAAAAAAGCAGTATTTGGCACTTCAAAAAAATGTCACAAAAGCACTTTCAAACCAAGTTTTTTTGAATAGTAATGAAAACAACCAGACAGTTGATCTATGGGTCGATTGGCTAAGGAATAATTGCAAACTATCGACCATATTTGACTCGAGGAGCTCAACGCTGACGCATCGTCCAGATATTCAAATATGGCTTAATGATCAGCAGAAATCTGCTAGATCTGCACCTATCTGGCTGGAGGCAAAAAATGCAACAGACTTCAGAAAAAAACGTGCATTTTCGACTGCGGCTCGCGAAGTAGAAATAAAAATAAAACGAGAACTTGAAGCAGGCTCACAGAGCTCTCCACCCTCAGTGATTATTTCAGATATAGAACAAATTTTCTTTGCTTCGTCGGCTTCATTACAAGCTGCCATTAGAGCAGGAACAAATATTTCATCAGTATTTCAGAATTTAGTTGTATCTGAGACAGGAGAGGAGGGTAGATTAGAATTTCTGGCATTCCTAAAAGATGCATTATCTAATGATTCGCAATCATCTGGGCTCGACATTGATACTCTGGTCCATGATTTAGTCGCCGTTTCCCGTCGATTTAACAGAGATGTTTTACCTAACGCATTTTCTACATTGAGAAAAAATACTGATGCAAAACAGGCATATTCCACTTGGATTGATCATGGTGGCGACACGACGCTAGGCCTGATAAAAAGTGATTCAAACCAGAGAAAAAAAATCGGAGATGAGGAGACTTTCGCTGAACTTTGCTTCCACAGTTTTCTGGTAAGAATCTTTGCGATTAAATGGTGCTTAGATAATAATTTTCTAGATGGTACGAAACTAAGTTCCGACTGGGCAGAGGGAATGAAATCAGGTAACCTTAACAAGGTGATCCGACCTACGGGGCGTTCTCCAGTAGAGCAAATTCTTAAAAAAGTGTTCCGGTCTACTGACATGTATATGTGGATCGTTGAAATATTGCCTGGTGATATTTCAGTATCTCTCCACTCTTCTTTCAACCGTCAAGACATGCGACGAACAGAAACTGATATATTAGGAATATTTTATCAGAAATATCTAAGCCTATACTCAAAAAAGGCTCAGTTCGAGCTTGGGCAGTTCTATACACCTCATGCCCTAGTGAGGGCAATGTGGGCTATGGTAGAACGACATCTTAATTCTAATGACAAATCACTGAAGCACAAATCAACCCTCATAATTGACCCCTCAGCTGGAACGGGAACATTTTTAACTCAAGGGTATAGGTATGCACTTTCTAAAGGTTGGGTAGATAGATTGAGACACGGATCAAAGGAAGCTGGCGAATGTGCTACTCGATTTTTTGGGTTAGAGATAAACCCATTCAGTAAAGGTGTCGCCGACATTAATTTTTTAACCGAAATTCTTTCTCACTGTAAATCAATTAAACCGGAGAATATACCAATACCGACTGTATTTGAGACAAATTCTTATCAAGCAGAAGAATCTGTACCAAAAAGCATTAAAAACCTTAACGAGGCAACATCAAATTGGGTAAAACGCTGGAAAAAATCAGCTCATGCAAAGAAATCAAAATATACGATTGTAGTTGGAAATCCACCATGGAGAAACCCTTCACCTGCTTTAAAAAATGAAGACTTAGCAAATACGATCCGTAACAAGTTGATTCCATGGGCATTCAATTTTAAGGGAAGAAAACTGTCAGAAAAACGTGGCTGCAATCATGGCATTCGCGATGAATACGCTTATTTTTTTGGTGTTGCCAATCAACTTATTCAGGATAAGGGGCTTCTCTGTTACGTAACAAATGAGTCTTGGTTAATGGGAGATACATATTGGCTTTTTAGAAAATACCTTGTTAATCATTATGCTATCAAAACTGTCATTCGAGTAGGTCCTTACTTTAAGGGAGTTCAAGAGAAAGCCTGTGTTGTACTTATGGAGAGATCCGATAAAGCAAATGAACAACAAGAAATTGAATACATTGATTGGTCTGATAAGAATAACCCAGAGTACACTCATAGTTGGATTAACTCAAAAGTCAGCACTTTAATTAGTGGGAAAATTAAAAGAGGGGATATTAAAAAAATTCGTCCATCTGGTGACGGATGTGTGCTTCTGCCACTTGAAACCCCTTCTTCTATATGGGGTATCGAATGCTCTTATATTGAGATTGGAAGTTTATATGAAAAAATTTATCAGGGCGCTCAGAGTGGCTTCACCCCACTATTTATCAACTCTAATGAAAAACAACTACTCATAAATATCAGAGATCTACTATCAGGAAGTTCAGAACGATGGTCTAAAATCGCTGAAAAATTAGCTCATAAGACTAGAGGTGGTAAAAAAGCTGCACTAGGATTAATCAAGAAAGCATATGATCGAGCAGATCAAAGTGGCGCAAAGTTCAAATCAGATTTTGTTCGAGAAATTTTAGTATACAACGCCAGTAAAAAAACCACAGAAAAGAGTCTCTGCTACTATGATCCTAGAGTATGGTTGTTCCCAAGGGCTGAAAGAGACCCGAAGAAAACGTCAATATGGGATTTTTCTAAAGTTGCATTTAGAGATGTCTCTGACCATGGAAAAACGCCCAAGAATATCTCCTGTAGTTGGGATGAAAGTGGGATGGTCATAGATAATCATGCTTTGAATGGTGGAAGTCAAATACTTTGCCTCGATAAAACTCTTACTAAATTGAAGCCAGAATATAGTAAAATAAAACTTACTTCAGTTGAATGGATGGATTTTATTTTTACAGTTTTAAATAGCCAGTACGCTAAAGAATGGGGCCAGAAGAACCCAAGGCAGAGAATGAAGTTGCCGATTGATAAGAAGATCGAGAAAGTTATGAAAGCATTGGCCTCAGTCGGTAAAAAATATCGCAACCTTCCGTTCCATACAAAAATTAGCGAGTGGAATCAGTTTGAACTGAAGAGGCTCGAAGAAATGAATCTAAAGACGACTCAAATAATACACGAGGCCGGTGTAAAGAAATTCCAAAATATAATTTAGATTTCTTTTTTTAAGATAATAATTAGATATAATTAAACAAAATGTCCTGTTTTATAAAAACAGGACATTTTTATACGGCTGGAATTCTTTCATTTCGCAAGAAATTTATTAACGAATTAATTGAGTCAACATGGCAAATCCATATTAAAGGAAGACGTTTTTGAGTAAAATATTCTTTATAAGAATTATTATAATTCATATTAAGAGCATGCATGTTCTTGTGAATATTCGAAGCACGAGTTGTACCGGTACTCAAAAACTGAATACTGTTTAACAAAGCCCCATAAGATATTTCTTCAATTTCACCCTTTAATTCATTGCCAGTCTTATATGCATACATTTTTCTATCAGTAACTAGAATTGGAAATATAGACGTGTAACTGTCAGCAGAGCTATGTGTGTGAGAATAGTATGTATTTTCAAAATATGCTTGAGTTAAAACAGTTAGCTTTTTCATACCTTTATGCAAATTACATTTATCATTCTGTTTTCCTGATTTTTTGCATTTGTTATCTTTAGTAAACTCGAAAAAATCTGCTGAATCATAAAAATTAATTTTATGATTCAGCATATTTTTTGCAATGTATTCTTCAATTATTGAAAAATCACAACTTCTTTTTTTACTGATCATCCCAAAATTTGGGTACTTTTCATTTTTACTTTTACTTTCACGAAGAACAATGCATGAATCAACTATATGAGATTTACACTCAATAATGAATACATCGTTCATATTAACATAACTCGAACTTTGATAACTTCTTTCTGCCAAAACATCCATTTCGTGTAACTGCTGTGAATTATGCGAATCATCAATTAGTTGAACAATTGAATTTAGTTTGACATCTGTCTTAGTAAAGTGATTTTTCAAAAGTTCATTGTATGTTTTTTGCTCCAATATAAAACCAGATTTTTCTATTGCATCTAATAGTATTTTTTTATCCATTTTAATTTCCATTGAATCAATCATAAACAGCTTCTTCAATACAAGTTTTTACGATGATTATTGATTGTCTAAAGTGAAAATTCGAAACTCATCAGCTGTCCTTTTTATTATACTATGATATTCAAGAAAACTCTAAGCAATATCTAACCGATCTTCAGCTTTCCACAGATCAAGATTTACTTTAGAAACTGATATCATGTCATCTATAAATTCTGAACTCGAAACAGACTTCTCATCAAGGGAAAATATCCATTAGAAAATCATAATTTGGGGCAGTATTTACCTGCTGTATTTAAAAGATATCTATGAAATAATTTAACTAAATAGTACTAAGCAATATTCTTGTTCTGGAGGCCTCTTTTTGAAAAACAATAATAATTCTGAAAAAGATTTTTCTTCAGAAGAAGAAACAGCTGATATTTTCTCTGAACTCTTTCCCTCTTCTACTAATAAATATACGGCTATTGTAATAGAAGCATATTTATTGTCAATGTTGGTTCTTTTTTTTCTCTCATTGCTATATTATTTAGGATTAGACATATTTAATTATTTAAAAACTGGAGAATTTAACTATACATCAATATTAGTATTGCTCGAAGAATATTATGATATGACTTGGATGACTGTTCCTAAGACATGGATTGGTTTAAAAATCCAGATACATAACTGCATAAAATTACTTCCTCCTGCCACCATTTTTATATTTTTGTGTATACCAACAATTTTGTTTATTGAGAAAGATTAAGCTGAAGAACCTCCATAAAATACTAGCGGTTCACCAGCGCATATTAAAAAGACCCCATTGCCTAGAAATATTTAGTCTATGTTTAAGTAAGATTTTCAATCCATAGGTTCATGCCGCTACTTGGTAGTGGACTTCATTGCTGTGGTTTATGCTAGAATTATTAAATACGACCCTACCCTAATAGTAAAATAGATACAGTAGTTCATATTTATAAAAATGATAAAGAGCTAGATGTATTTGATCATCCTGAACTCACAAAAATAAAACCTCTTGCATAGCTTTATTTACTAAACATAGACATGACTTTTCTAGTCATAGAGTTTTTAAATAACATTCCAAGAGCAGCACCATGCATAAATGACATCGACCGAACTGCCCAACCGGACTGGATAACACCAAAAACAAAGAAACTAGCTATAGCCATTTGAGTGATAAAATAAGCCGTTTGATAAAATGCTAGTTCACTTTCGATAGAAGCAGCACCCAGTAAAACCATTGGATCACTTGAAATTGACTCATAGGAATCTTTAATTGAAGAGCTGGCAAGTAGTGTCGTATGAATCTGGTAGTTTAGAGTACTAAGAGGCTCATAAAACATCTCTATCAAACATATTCTCAGCCACCAAAACACTGGTTTCTCAAAACCACACGCAAAGCATGCAAACACAAACAAGAAACTCACACTAATGAACAACTTAATATAGCCTTTAATAGAAGGAATTAAATTTAAAAGGTTATTATAGATCATCGCTGCTTCGTTTTTAACAATGATTCCATCAAGGTTTTTTTCTGTAAAAAATGAAGCGATAGTTGTGTATGTTCCGCCCCCGGACAAACATTTTTGAAGGTTATAATAAAAATAGTCCCATTTATCTTGCAAGCCTAGAGCCTTATGGTTTGTGTTGATTCTGTCTTTATAGCCTCTATACTTTGTTTTCACATGACTCATGACAGCAGAAGCAATCATCGTATTCTCTACTATCTCTCGCCTTTGAAACCCCTCAATACTACTAGGTGTTTCATCTTGGTTCATTTGCCTAATGTTTTTTATTGCTTCAGGAATATTTCTTCTGGCCCATCTTTTTAAACCTTTTTTCAATTCATTGAACTTTTTCCTACACTTTGGATCTGATAAATCAAAAAGCTTTTCTATAGATTCATCATTATCTAAAATTGCTGCATTTGTTGTGTCGCTACACTTTGCTGCTAGTGAATCAAAATTCGAGATAACTTCTGGGTCATCAAGATGAACATTGGTCGCTGAAACTAGAGATTTGAA
>JALZUP010000254.1 GCA_023301505.1 Robiginitomaculum sp. | reverse complement strand
CTGAACCGCAAATCAGCATTATCTGAAAACTTGCACTATCTATCGAGCAGAAATTTCGTGTTTTATGCGTTTTACTATGGGTGTCTATGTAAGAGTTGGCCGCAACCCAGTCAGTGCAGGATTATCAGCATGGAGAGATAAGCGGCTTACAGCTTTCATAAGCCCTCAGCCATGTTTCAAACACGGCAGAGGGTCTGGATAAAAAGCAACTGGTGTTGTTTAAGTACCACATAGAGTTCTTTGAAAAAGAAGGCAAGTAACTTTATCTGCATTCCAATAAGTACCTCAAAGAAGAAGTGGATGACTTGACTAGTTTTCTGGAGTCGCTGAATTCTTAAAAACTTGGGCAGAGCTGGTAGTGACACGCAACCTATACAGTCTCTTTAATAGTTTTGAAGTTATTTTCTTATGCCTGGCTTGCTCTGTTTTCCGAGCTTTGGCGAGAGCCACGAAAACTACGATATAGAAAGCGCAGTATTGGATAACTCCAGAGTACGATAACTATAACGCCCAGTGTCGCTGCTATCGGTCTTGAAAAGAAGCCCATCAAATCACCGTCAGCTTTGATCATTGATGACATAAAATTATCTTCCAACATAGCTCCAAGTACCATACCTAAAATTGTTGGCGCAACAGGAAAGCCATTCTCCTCCATAAAATAAGCCAGAACACCCAGAACAAGCATAATCGTAACGCCGAATACGGTATTGTTAATAGCAAACGAGCCAACAATACAGAACATCAAAATGACAGGTATCAGCACATTTCTGGGCACCCGCAATATTTGACGTGAAAATCGTATAGCAATAAATCCTAGTGGAATTAATGCTACGTTCGCCAAAAAGAAAACAACAAACACCGAGTGAATCAGTTCCGGCTGGTTGAGAAAAACAGTTGGCCCCGGATTCATGCCCTTCATATACAAAACACCAATGGCTATTGCGGTTATCGAATCACCGGGGATTCCAAATACCAATGCCGGAACCCAGGCGCCAGACAAACCAGCATTATTCGCAGTCCCCGCATCTACCAGACCTTCCACATGGCCAGTACCGAACTTTTCTTTTGTTTTTGAAAAACGTTTGGAGACAGCAAACGAAATCCATGCAGCAATATCAGCTCCGGCCCCTGGCAAAATGCCGACAACAGCACCAATGACGCCACCTCTGAATACGTTTAGTTTGTATTTAGACAACACGCTGCCGATGCCCGAAAACACTTTCTTAATAGGCTGTTGAACTACCGTTTCTGGCGGTGATGTAGAAACAACAAAACGGATAACTTCTGACACAGCAAACATACCGATCATGGCGGGTATAAAACTAATGCCTGCTAACATCTCTACACTGCCAAAAGTAAAACGTGGATGCCCGGCTGTAATGTCGATACCAATAGTTGAAATAAACAACCCGATCAACAGCGAAACCAGTGCTTTTAAAGTTGATCCGCTGGAAATAATAACCGCACAAGACAAACCAAGGCACGCTAACCAGAAGTACTCATACGATGAAAACTTGATGGCAAACTCAGCCAGGAATGGCGCGGTAAGCGACAACATAATCGAGCCCATGACACCACCTATTGCCGCACACACCAGGCTGGTACCAAGCGCCAGTTCGGCCTGTCCTTTGCGGGTAAGTGCATAAGCCTCATCACAATACGCGGCTGACGCCGGCGTGCCCGGAATTCTTAGCAACGCACCAGGAATGTCACCGGCAAATATGGCCATCGCAACTGTAGTTACAATGCAGGCGATCGCCGGAACCGGATCCATATAAAAAGTAAATGGTATGAGTAAGGCGGTTGCCATGGTGGCTGTAAGACCGGGAATGGACCCGATAAACAAACCAAATAAGGCAGCAAGCAGCATGACCCCTAATACATAGGGTTGGAAAACCAGGCTCAACGCTAGTAGCAGGGCATCCATGGTGTTAGTACACAAAGCCCTGTAGCAAACCTGCAGGTAGAGGCACCAGCAACAGTTTGGCAAATACTAACTGCAGAACTGCTGTGGTTGCAGCAGCAATTAATAATGAAAGCAGAATGGAACTGCCAAGCCGGTAAAGAAGCACGAACAATATTAACATTGATGAAAGAATAAACCCGAGCCAGTCGGAAAACAGAGCATACCCAACCAATGAAAGAAACAGTAACAGCAGATTTACTTTTAACGCTGATTGCTCAAGCCACGGGCCGGGCTCTATCCAGCGGCTGTCTGCACCCGATTGTTGTTTATGTCTCACGCCGCGAACGATAAGCAGCAGTCCGCTCGCAATAATCGCAATGCCGATAAGTCGAGGAAATAAGTCAGGGCCATAACTCTGGCCATGGAGCGACGGGAAGGTTTGCGTGTAAGCGATTTCCGCTATCGCGAAAATCACTAACACGCAACCTGTTATTGCATCATTGAATCGCACAATACGACAATGCCAGTGTGATACAGACTTACTTGGCTAAACCAACCGCTTGCATTACGCCACCCAAAGCAGCATCACTATCTACCATCCACTGATCGAATTCAGCACCGGGCTTCCATACCAAACCAAAGCCGCGGCCTTTCATGAAGTCCTGAAACTCTGCCGAATTCCATACTTTTTCAAATGCCGCAGTCAATGTGTCTGTCACATCATCAGGAAGACCTTTAGGTCCTGCGAGCCCACGCCAGGCAGCTAACTGCCAGTCAATATCAGTCGATTCCTTTAAGGTAGGAACATCGGCAAACGCACCATTGCGTTCGGTATCCATGACGGCAAGCGCCTTTACTTTACCAGCATCTATCAGTGCACCTGCTTCAACGATTGAGCTGGTCACAATATCGACACCACCAGATGCCAGCTCCTGTAATCCGGGTGCTGCACCTTTAGAGGGAACCCACGGGGCCGCATCCGGTGAGATACCTGCTGTGTTCAACATACCAGCCAGTGCTAAATGCCAGATACCACCCTGGCCGGTGCCGGACCCCTTGTGCTCTCCCGGGTTAGCCTTGATAGCGTCAATTGCATCCTTAGCACTTGTCCATGGTGAGTCAGCACTCACCATAAAACCTGCAGCATCGTAGTTGTAAAGCGCTATGGGTGTGTAGTCTTTACCGGTTAACTCGGTCAAGCCCGCCCAGTGCATCATGCCGGTTTCTACGGTGATTACTCCCAGTGTGTAACCGTCAGGAGAGGCATTCGCAATAGCAGAATGGCCAACAACACCACTGCCCCCCGTGCGGTTCACCACGTTAACCGGCGTTCCGAGTTCTTTTTCCATTAATGTGCCGATCATTCGACCGGTCGCATCCGTACCACCGCCAGCACCCCACGGCACGATCAGGGTTATAGGCCGTTCCGGGTAATCCGCTAGAACCGAAGTTGTCATGGCTACAGACAGCACTGCCGCACTGGAAGCCGCCAGTAATAACCGCCGGGTTGTTCTCATAAAAGTATGCATAAGTTTATTCCTCCGGAGTAAAAATTAGGACGTGTTGCCAGAGACAACGCAATTGCCTGTACATTGTCCGATCTACGCTGTTTCACCGTAGCAAAATATCGGCTGCGATACCAGCATTTACAAATGATACGATAAGGTCCGCACAAAAAGAATAGGGAAACCGGAGGCCGGGCTAAGGAAACTTAACTTTATTTAATAGCTCCTAAGGTTTTAGTTCCATCTGAGCAAAATCTATCGGCAAGGTTAAAACTTTGCTTTATTAAACAACCGCCTTGAAATCTCCCTTATAGTATTGCTCGCACCAACCTATACCATTATATAAAAATTAGTTCGCTTAACAGAGGAATTCAACTATGCCACTTCGCTACGATGCTGCTTCACTTTTAAATTGTGCTAAAACGCTGTGCGTAAAGACTGGCATGAGTGACACATGCGCTCACGATGTAGCAACCGTACTGACTGAAGGCGATCTGCTTGGGCACGACACACATGGTTTAATGCTACTTAAGCCCTATCTCAATGCAATCAAAAGTGGTGATATGCTTGGAGATGGTGAATATAAAGAGCTAACCTCAAGACCTGCTATAGCAAACTGGGACGGCAGTTACCTACCTGGCCCGCATCTGACCTTACGCGCAATCGACACTGCAACTTCTATGGCAAAGAAATACGGCACGGGCAATGTGGTAATCCGCCAAAGCTCACACATCGCAGCACTTGCGGCCTATTTAGAGAAGCCATCCCGACAAGGGTATCTTGTACAAATACTCTGCAGTGATCCATCAGTTGCGAATGTTGCCCCTTACGGTGGAACTGAACCATTGTTTACTCCCAACCCGATGGCGTGGGGTATACCAACATCCGGTGATCCGATTATGATCGACATCTCAGCTTCTACCACCACCGTTGGCATGAGTACACGGCTTCATCAAGCCAACAAAAAAGGAGAGCACGACTGGTGGCTGGATGCAGATGGCAAGCCTTGCAACAATCCCTCTGTAGTTTTTCAAAACCCGCCTGGCAGCCTGCAGCCACTGGGTGGCCTGGATGCAGGCCATAAGGGTTTCGGGCTTGCGTTATTCGTGGAAGCATTAACCTCCGGACTTGCCGGTCATGGACGGGCGGACGGCGTCAATACCTGGGGCGCAAGTGTATCGGTTCAGGTAACAGACATTGAAGCATTCGGAGACAAGCAATCCTTTTTTAAACAGATGGATCACCTTGTTGAGCAATGTGTAAGTAGCAATCCGACAAATGCAGACAAACCGGTTCGCTTACCGGGCCAAAGAGGACTTGCCTACAAAAAAGAGCAGCTGGAAGAAGGCGTCCTGTTGCATGAGGATATAATGCCGGCATTGCAGGAGCTATGTGCAATAAACGGGATTGAAAATCCTGAAGTAATCGGCCAAAAGTAATTGTATAGTGCGTAATCCCATTCAATGATCGAACAGCATCTTCCACTATAGACACTGACGTGATTCAAAGCTTTAACGAAATACCATCACCTGAATTGTTTTTTTGTTAGTAGCTGAAAGCAAATGATCAGGACTGACACATCTGCGGTTACATTGCCTGAATCAGCACAGGATTGAGAATCAAACGTGCGAGGAGGCTGAGGGTAAAGCGAAGCGTCGAGGAATGAGCTGGGTACCGCGACTGAAACGAGCGTTCGGGATAGATGTGGAAGTTAAAAATTACAAAGGCACCCATTGTTAAAAAGGTTGTTACCGGTAACAGCTAACCGCAGTGCCACATAATCTAAAAACTCGTATATATCGATCGAGCGGGAATTTTGTGATTCATGCGTTTTACTATAGGTAACTAAGTAAAAGTTGTAGCGATATCTTAGAAAAACCATTGTATTAAGTGATTCGCACCATACGAGAAGGCCTTATCAGTTCAAAGTGCGAACCTAAGCGCGGACACGGTGGCGCTATTTAAAGGCGGTGCTCCTGAGGATTTAGGCCCGGGTATCGTATTTTTTTTAATATGTTAATCATTAAAACAGAGGAGGATTGACTTTAAAAATTCCCGATCTCCGTCATACTTAATCCGGTGTGGCCAGCTTCTACAATTGCGTCACGGCATTCTTCTGAAATGTAGAGTTTTAGCGAATAGGCAAGTACTCTAAAGTACGGAGGAAATCCGCTCTCAGGTTCGCGTAGCACGAGTTTTTTAACAACTCCAGCCCGCTTTCGCATTCTTTCTGTAACACGATCTTGTGGTGCGTTGCTGTAGTCTCTCATCTCGTATTCGGATTGCTCGTAGTCAAAACAATCACTGTGCTCGTGCAAGTAAACAACCATGAAACGATCAATATTTAATTGTTTGCCTTGCTTGTCGGTGAAATGCGCTGGTACCAGTGTCCAATTAACAGGGCCTACGCTCTCAATAGTATCAATCAGTTGGCGTGACAATATATCAAGGGT
>JALZUP010000253.1 GCA_023301505.1 Robiginitomaculum sp. | reverse complement strand
ACACTGGCAAGCTCTTACGAAGGTCTGTCACGCGAAGAAAACTCGAACGCGCGACACGCCTAACGCCGCTAAGGCAAAGCGCCATGCGAAGAAGTATAATCCTGAATATATCGAAGAGCAAGAAAGCTCAAAACCAAAGACGAATTGGCCCAAACGTAAGATGGAAAGCGGGTCAAACTTTGGCGGCTTCAGGCGAGGTGAATACAAGCCAACGCCAGTAAAGCAGGTGGATGAGCTATGACTCAGAGAATGAGCGCCGCCGAATATCAAGTTTCAATTTTAAACGCCCCCAAGCCGACAAAGTTTGGCGCAAAGAAAGTTGAATATGATGGTTATAAGTTTGACAGCAAGCGAGAGCATGCCCGCTATTGTGATCTCAAGGTATTGTTGAAGTCTGGCGATATTGCAGACCTGAAGGTTCATCCAAAGTTTGAGATTGTCGTCAACGGTCAAAAGATATGCAGCTACACGGCTGACTTCTCTTATTTTGAAATACTCACACCGTTTAACGGCGGGCTTTGCAGCGAATACATTGTTGAAGATGTAAAGTCGCCGCCAACTCGAAAAAAACGCGATTACCGGCTAACAAAAAAGCTCATGAAAGCGGTGCATGGAATTGAAATAAGGGAGGTTCTTTAATGCCTTTTTTGTTGAGAACATTTGCTGAACGTGATACGAATAAAAACACCGAAACGGACGCTGATACGCCCGCCTCGGCTAACCATAAACGAACCTTACAAGGAGGCTCAAGAATATGACTAATAACCCCAATAATGAATCCTGCACATATAAGCAAGGTTTAGAAATCAATTGCTCGCCATTAATGGCGAAGCGGTTAAACTTTATTTTTCAAACCGCAAATACCGCACCAAAGGATAAGTGCGTAGAGTGGCCTTATAACCGTGATCAAAACGGCTACGGCAAGATTTTCCTAAACGGAAAAATAGAGCGGGTTCACCGCGTTTCGCTTTCTATTAAGTTAGGGAGGCCTCTGCGTCACGGTATGTGGGCCGCGCACGCACCTGTAATTTGCCATAATCCGCCCTGCATAAACCCTAATCACTTAAGGGAGGCGAGCAGAACAGAGAATATGAATGATAAAATTGTCGATGGTACGCACGTTTATGGGGAAAGTTGCCATTCTTCAAAACTAACTGAGGCTCAGGTTTTGGCTATCCGTAAATCCTCGGAAACTCAGGTTATTTTAGCTTCAATTTATGGAGTAAGTCAGTCGCAAATATCTGCTGTTAAGACTGGGAGAAATTGGGGGCATGTCAAATGAAAGATGCTAATATAGTACCCGATGAGGGTAAACAAGACGAAATTGATATTGACGAATTTTCAGAATTTGTAACTCAATCGGGTGTAAAATTGTCGTCACCACTTGCGACTCAAGCATTGATGTTTGCCGCCACGGTTCACGTTGTTCGCAATCAGATGGATAGCGAGTATTGCTCAAGCACAGACGACCTAATTTATTTGGAGAAATATGGTCTTTTAACGTCTCGAATACTTACGCAAAAGTGCATTGAAGATGGCGACGCTTTTGAGGGCGCGGAAGTTGGCGATAAGTGCTGGGATGGTACTTATTTAGGGCACATGCTTGATGAGATTGTAGGTGATTATTTGATTAAACAGTGCGCGAATTACATCAATCTTGAAAGGGAGCAGTCCAATGACTAACCCCAATACGGATAATGAAAAGGCTGGCGGCGTAAACCTGTTTTTGACAGGCGACCAAATTGCTCACGTTAATTTTTGCATTGGGTTTACCGCAATTACTCTTCCAAATCACGATAAACAATGTCGCGATCTTCATAATGCCATCAAATCCCAAATCGGAGGCCAATCATGACTAACCCCTCTGATATAGATAGAGAGCTTTTGCCTTGCCCGTTTTGTGGTTGTGAAGCTGAACTCATGCCTTGGAGTGGGCCTAGCTACACAGTCGAATGTAATAGCGGTAAAAAGCATTTCGGTATAACAACCCATTATTTCAAAATTGAATCGAATGCGGTGGAAGCTTGGAACACCCGCGCACAACCAGAATGGAGAGATATAAGCACGGCTCCTAAGGACGGGACTTTCGTTTTAACATGCATGCCTTTTGCTTGCCCATCCGTTAGCGCTTGGCAGACGTATTTTGACATTTCCCGTTTTGGTAAAGACCCTGAAACATTTATGACGGAGGATGGATTCATCATGTATTGGGTTGAGGTTGAGTATCAACCTACCCACTGGATGCCCCTTCCTAAGGCTCCATCATGAGTGGAGAGATAGTAACATTTGTTAGCCAGCGAAAGCTAGGGTCACCGACCCGTAAAGCGGTTATAGTTCAGTTTGCCGAAACCGCAAATGGTTCAGGCAAGGGCATATGGAAATCTCACAAGACGATTGCTAGTCTTACAGAGGTGTCATCTCGGACCGTACAGCGCACCATAAAAGATTTTGTTGCGGAGGGGTTAGTCGTTCATGTTGGTTATAACACGTCAAAAGGGGTTACCACAAAAGCATATGACTTGGACCTTGTGGAGATTTCAAAACTTCCTTTAGTCGAATCTGAGAGCGGATTTACGCCTTTAGAATTGGCTATTCCGACCCCTGAAATCGAGAGTGGACAAAATGGCACATATGACACTGAAAGCGGTTTTGGCGACACTGACGACATAAAACCTGCGTCTGGTGTCACCCTAACCGTCCCAACCGCCCTAACCGTCCATAGTATAAACGCGCGCGAGAGCGTGGGCGTCGTATTTGCTTGCTGGAATCGCATGGCGTCAGATCACGGCCTTTCATTGGTCAAGACGAACGTGATGAACGCTACCCGCCAAGCCACAGTGGTTAAACGCTTGCAGGATTGCGGCGGCGACATTGACCAGCTCCGACAAGCTATCACGAACGTTCCGAATAATCCGCATTGGCTAGGCAGCAATAATTCAGGCTGGAAAGCCAACTTTGATTGGGTCTTCAAAACTCAAAACTTCCCGAAAGTTTTAGAATTTGACCAGCCCGCACAACCGAAAGCACAACATGACCGCATTAGCAACAATACAAAATCTAACAATTTCTCAAACATCGGAGAGCGTCGTAGACAGCGACGCGGGGCGCTTCTTGAGAGCCTTGAGATTGAAGC
Source organism: Robiginitomaculum sp. (assembly GCA_023301505.1). Lineage (GTDB taxonomy): Bacteria > Pseudomonadota > Alphaproteobacteria > Caulobacterales > Maricaulaceae > Robiginitomaculum. The sequence goes on along the minus strand of JALZUP010000253.1, from coordinate 703 downwards.
ACAGGGGTTTCGAGGTGATCGGTGACGATGGAAGGTGCAGGGCTATGAAGCCGCAAATCATCAAAGCTATTAGGCTTGCTGATGAAGAGTTAAAACCAGTCGGCAGCTCCCCAATGGCCAAAAGGTTTATTTTAGAGACGGTCGAAAAGCTTGAGGCGCGAGGCTTTGAAAAAGAGGCAAACGAGGTAGTTCAAAACGGTATAGACCGCGAGTGGATTGAGGACCTCTCGGTTTTCCCAAAGGATATGATTTTACTAGCTGCTAAGAGGTGGAGAAATCAACGAGGGCAGAAGCGCGCGCCTTATGCGACTGGCGAGCTTATGGATATGATTAGCCGCGAAATTGATGCGCTGCGGGCCATAGCGTCTAAAGGCAATCGGGCCTTACGGTTTTTGGAGACCGCACAATGATACTCGAAGACGGAACCAAACTAAAGTATTGCAAAGGTCATTCAGACCATATGTGCGAGACCCTCCTTCCAGTTTTCAAAAGCGCGCCTATGCGGTGCTGTGACTGTAAGCCTGAACATGAAAGAAAGTTATATGAAGGGAGGGCTGAAAGACGCCGAGAGCAGGCCGCAAAGACGAAAGTCCTTTTACCAACTGAGGTCACTCCAGATGTTTCTGAAAAGGTTTTGGCCGCTGTTAAGCTTGAGTGGTACAATTATGAAATCCGCGACCAATACGGCGTTTCAGATGAAGGC
>JALZUP010000252.1 GCA_023301505.1 Robiginitomaculum sp. | reverse complement strand
ACGTGAGCGAGTACTGGTTCCCGCAGGTCAGCGGCCCAACCGTGCGGGCGCTCGCGCTGCCACGGAGGGGCAGTTTCGGGTTTCCCCACCACCAGGATGGTGTGCGCGATTTCGTGTACGCACGCCACGGCATGCGCGCGGTTGAGGTAGACTTCAGAACAGGGAGCAGAAGGGGAAAAAAACTACCTCCGACTCGGGCAGCCGGTGACGGACGTAGACAACCGAGTCGTTGTGTGCGCGTTCGGAAAGGGATCGGTCGAAAAAACCCGACCACCGGGCGATTGGTCGGGATATTCGAGCTACAGGTGGACCAGGGCGTCTGGCTGTCCTCACCATGGATGCCGACAGCATACAGCCACTAGATCGGGGCGGGCCGACATCATCCGTCTTCGATCGGCGAAGGTCCAACAACAGTTGTGGGTGTTCCCGGAGGCGTTGGCAGGGAAGGCTGGCCAACAGCGGAAATGCCGGGTAGCGGGAAATTTGAGACGTTCCTGCGGGCGTGAACGACGAACGAAAGGGGTTGGATGACCGCGACCAATGTAAATGTTTTCGAGCGGCTCTGTTGACGAGACTCGTACGGAACCTGCACCAAATTGGTGCACGCAGTTACGTGCCCGGGGGCGGGGTTGGACCGTAGGGCGCAGCGCAGAACAGGGGACAAGTGTGGGAAGCGGTACGCAGCAGCATCCTTAGATACGGGGCAGGTATCGAAGCTGAAGTGTGCCATGATAGAGCAGCTCGGCAAGCACAGTGACTGGAAGCCCGTTGAGCAACGAGGAAACCCAGTAGCGAACCCGTTAGGGAGGGGTTATCTGTCTAACGCGCAGGAGGAGAAGCGACGAGGGGGGGTGTCGATGAAAGCGGGCGCCCCCACTGGTGGCGGGCCGGTTGCGAAAGTTAGTCAAGGACATGCGGCGACGCGTGGCCACTCTACTGGCAGCGGCAGAACGCTTCGCGATGGTTCGGGACGTGGCGATGTTTTGCGCCGCATTCCACACGATGAAGCGCGGTTTTTCAACTGGCTGTAGTGGTCACGTCACAGGTGAAATACGGGTTCATTTTGATTACTTCTTGGGGGAAGCACTACGGGAGTCCTCCCAAGCGGTAGTGGTGAGAAGGAACACTAGCTGTCGCGATTCTTACGCTGTGGCGGCTATGATCGAGTACTGGTAGGCCGCAGCGTCCAGGCAGGGGGCGCTGGCGGAGGGTTCAGGTTTCCTATCCCCTAGCGTCCTAGAAAGCGGAGACGAAAAAGGATCCGGCGCTTACACCATCGAAGATGACCTCGAACCTCCAGAATCACTTGCAAGCAGCGGGTATGGAGGACAAGCGGTACACGTTGCACTCCTTCCGAGTAGGGAGGGAAGCTAGCCACCGTATGGATGGTGCGGTCATGGACGTACGTCGAATGGAGGTCTGCGGCCGTAGCCGGCAGATACGTCGGAGTGACGGCGTTCATAGACGCAGACGCTTTATCACTGTCGGAGGGTTTTGTGGAGTCGTACGCAGCGTTCCCTCGGGACGACCAACGGCAGCCGAACCCCGAAGGGGCTCGGTTCGAAGTTTGGGGATAATCAGCAAGAGAAGCAACCCTGATTCAAAATTCGATACAAAAGAGCGACGACATTGAGATAATGGGGAAGGGGCAATAAGTATGGGTGTGATCTCATACCGCCGCATAGAGGCCTCATTGATTCCAAACTATACACCAGGTACGTCGAAATGTGTCAACAGTAATCTGAAACCAGAAAAGAGGGGACGCCAGCAGGGCGTCCCCTTTTCGGGAAAGTCTTCTGATGTTACTGTGAGAATGTGCAGGGTGAGTCCATGTTTGTGATGGCCATCGATACCCGATAGCAGCACGACAAGTACAAGGAGGTTATAATAGAAAAACAGACCATCTTGCCCGCCCATCGTTGGTGGTGGAGTGTACCGCCGACAACGACATCAGTTTTGTTAGTGTTTATTTTACCGGGGCACCTACTCTCTGCGACGAGGTGCCCCGTTGTCTACCAGATAACCGACGCGGGAGGAGTAACCCCTGGGTGAGAGGCTCTGGCTGATCGCAGCAGAGAGGCCTCATTGATCCCAAACTATACTATATACCAGGTATAATGTGTATATACGTCGAAACGTTACAACAGTAGTCTAACGTTATTTGCGACACCGGTGTCGTAAACTCTTATTTGCGACACGGTGTCGCAAATAACAGGCTTACTTGCGACACCGCGCTATTACTGTGCTTGCCATCCGACAATGTGCAGCATGAGCTTCAACGTTGATCACTATTAATAGAAATATTCCCTACGTCGTACTGTAAATAATAAATTCGTGGAAACAAAAGGAAACCTTTGCACCCAGTCTTACTCTCCTTTCTACGCCAACTTCCGGCTTTCTCTGCGGTCCGTAAATCTTTGTCATCTTGCGCGTTGACTCGATAGCATACATACGTAAACGGTTGACAAGATTTCGAAATTTGCCATTGCTTTTAGTTTGGTCGGTGGTATCTGGATCAGTAGAGCTTACCACTTTTTCGAGAAAATGGTTGAGGCACACTGTGTACGAGACGAAGGGGGTTAACCCTACATCGGTTGATTGCGTTTGATTGGGTTAGGGTTAGGGTTAGGG
>JALZUP010000251.1 GCA_023301505.1 Robiginitomaculum sp. | reverse complement strand
TCTACAGGGGCTGGTAATGGACCAAAATACCGAAAGGTAGGGCGCAAGGTTGTGTATTCACAGGCTGACTTAGACGAATGGGTCGGGTGTACATATAAATGTACAGCCGATTATGGTGAGTTCGGATAAGTGAGCATTCTGACCATCCAAGCAAACTCAATCCATTCAACTATTTCAAGCGTTATAAATAAAAGCATGAAACAGAATTGGAAAACAACTTGCTAGACTATAGATGCCCTACTCGCAGTGCATCAAAAGAATGGATGGGTTCAAACTATACATCACCTATAGCAGTAACATTTACTACGAACCTTCATAAGACTCCGATGATGGATAAGTCTATCGAGTACAAAATAAGATATGGCTTAAAAGCCATAGACTATACTGACACTCGCACAATGAATAAGATGCTTACAAAGAAATTTAAAACGAAACGATTCAACCAACGTGTTGTCGGATTTGTATTTTCTGAAAATCTTAAGTCAAATTTGCATTACCACGGAATTATAGATGCTAAAAATTTGGACAAAGTAGAACTATTAAAATTCTACAATCACTTCTGGAAAGAAAATTATCCATCAGGTGATGTGCAATTTGATACAGTCTACGAACTTAAAGAATGGAATGGTTATTCTTTGAAAAAATCAAGTTTTGAAGATGCTATTTTCATACCTGAAGTTTCGGCTTTCAACCCATATACATGAATTTTAAAAAGTAGGAATCTAAGGGGTTCTTACTTTATTTTATGGTTCCAACTTTCAAACTGACTATGGTGTTAAAAAATCATAGCCAGTTCCATAACTATGGAAAAACACTTATTCAAAATATCAATAAAATTATCTATCAGAACGCTTTATAAAAAAACACTTAGAACGAAGTTCTGAATAACTTTATCAAACATCTAATTTGAATACTTGAAAATTAGACTTCTTATTTAAATATAAAAGAACATTCAAACATATGTTTCTTTGAAATAGTCAAAGAATAAAACCATTAGAAATATAAATATCTCAACAAATAATCTATCCACGTTTAATCAATACTTTAAATATCATTGAAGTTATAAAAGCTATCTGAGAAGATTATAAAATGAGATTAAAACAATACTCATTCTGAGTGTGAAAGTTAAATCAGTGATGATGTTTCTCTCTAAAACAGATTTTTTGAGACTTAAAATAAACTCAAATATTAGAAGAGGGCTGACAAAAGATAGTTATTATAAGTGTTAAATTGGGTATTTTTTTATCTAGGGTGATTATTTGATGCTTATCGGTTCTATTCAAGCGATTTAAAGCTCATACATGCCGTTTTGGATGTTTCGTTGATAGTTCCGCAATTTGACCCATTAAGGCTCTTACAAGCGATAGTGAAGGACTGTAATCCGATTAATTACTTAGAATGTTAATGTTCCTTACCTATGTAGGTTTTTCAGAACCATATAGCAAAGTGGGTTAGCCGATTAAGGACTCTCCTGAAAGTATTCCACAAGCAATTATGACGGGCATTCCAAAGAAAAAGTGGAAATACTTTAAAGAGTAATGTATTAGTCTTTTTTGAAACTTAAAAGGTTGGCACTAAATGGCAAAATTACCCACACCCGAAGAAATGGGCGTAGCGTTTCTTGAAGAAGTCTCTTACTTTAAACACCGTCCCGATGAATCCGTAAACTCAAAGGGTATTTACATGCGTTTAATAAAGCGTGGTTTTCGTGGTGAGGATATACAAAGTGGCGCTGACTATCTGGTGGAACAAGGTCACTTAGAAGGTGACAACCTTATTCTTACAGCATCAGGCTTCGAGGCAATGCCCTAAGTATTCCATTACTTTAATGGTTTCCTTTTCAGACTTAGTTTGCATTCCAGAACCATTGGCGGATTCGATTTCTTGCTCTAATCGTCCTTGATGTTCAGCTATCACTTTGAAAAGTTTTTGAACGTCGAGAACTTCTTGAACGTGCCCCCATCTTTTTGAAATAGTTGTTATGTTATTTTCCATAACAGTATTTATAACCATTGTTCGTGGCACTTAGGCTTTTAATAAACTGACCGTTCCCAATCTACACGATAATCTGAAATCTCGACACCTTTTGGCATGGAATTTCCAAGTTCGAAAATAGCCATTTCATCATCTCCTGATTTCCTAGCAGTATAATTGAATCCAAAGGTAGAGGATAATTTAGTTCGCTCAAGAACTTCCCAGCCATCATCTATAAGTAATTTATCAGCGGGCTTTTGTACTATAACAACCAAGCCAAATTTAAATGAACCGAATCCATTTGATTTAGGTTTGTTCATAACATCCTCCTAAGGAATGACACATTCCGACATTCCCATTCGCATTACTCCACCAACCAGAGCTGCAGCTTCTTCTTCTTCAAAATCATATAACAAACCATTTTCTCCGCCCATCAAGCCCATTATTTTCAAAGTACCATTGGAGTAATCAATACCAGTGTTGCCACCATCTTTGGTAAGCAATAAATTAAAAGGTTGGTCCATAACATTCACTGAAGCACATACAGGATTTGATTTTCTTAGCCTGATATCAGTTTTACCGAATTCTGTAGAATGATTATAACATATTCTTCGTTTGGTTTTCCTGCTGACATTCAAATCAGTCGCGCAACTTAGAGCGCGTTCCATGATTTGTTTGGTTTCTTCATAACCTTTATTGGAAGGAGGCAAGAACATATAACCTTCTTGGAACAGCTTCACGCCAAATTCTTGCTCCATTGTTTCTTTATCTAGGCTGTAGGTAGTATCAACAGTTTTTACTTCAGGAATAATTTTACTTGGTGTTTCTTTAGATGAATTTACACCGACTTTTTTTAAAGATGTTGGTCGGTCTTTAATTCTAGTTTCTAATTCTGAAATGCGAGCAAGGTACATCCAGTTTATACATTTCGCTTTTTGGTCTTCAGGTAATTGATGTTTATATGACCAGCACAAATTACCTATGTCATTTACCCAACTTCTATCATTGCCAGCAGAGGCTTCAACCGTCTGTGTTTGGGACAATTCAAGTTCTTTAGTTCTACCCATGTAAAGCTTTTCAAGACATCCAGTCACTTTTATTGTTGAAAGAATACTTGAATCACAAAGCGCATCTCTCATTGCCTTCCATTCGATTTGCTCTTGATAACGTTTGACTTGAATATTGGGCGAACCACCAGCTGAATTATATAGCTGTAACATACGGGCATCCAAGATTTTCAAATTTGAATTTCCACAAATCGTTTGTTCTACTGCTGATGCGCTTTCGGTGCAGTTGACGAGTTCAACAGTTTCATTCTCAAGAATTGTACCTTCTCTAGAAACCACGATTGTTTCTTCGTTATCAATAACATTGTTAGATTTAATCTCTTGAACAACTTGTGATTCAGCTGAAGTTTTTAGATTATCCGAATTGCAGCCCGTAAGAATAATAAATCCAAGAGACAAAACACTGCCAAAGCTCATTCGGTTCATAACATATCCATAATACTTAAAGTGCTGAATTTTATACTAATCATAGTATGACTACGGTAATTGAAATTAATAGTAGTTACAACCCATTTAGAATAACTTTCCGTAGTTTTACTCCTGTTTTGGAGGAAAACGATGACTACTGGATTACGGAAACTTTTTGGGGCAAATTTAAAAGCCTTTAGACGAGAACGAGGATATACTCAGTCCGTTCTTGCTGAGAAAATTGATAGGTCGATATATCTAGTTAGCCAAATAGAACGGGGTGAGAATGCTCCGTCGTTTGAGACTATTGCAGACCTTTGCAAAGCATTGAATGTAACGCCTCAAGACCTATTTAATGGTAGCAATCTTTTGGGCAGTGGAAAAACCACCAAATTTGCTAAACTACAAGGTAAATTAGCCAAATTGTCTGATGAAGATTTAGATTGGGTCGAAAATGTTTTGCAGGCTGTTTTGAAAAAGTAAGCAATTTCCCAAATTTGCTACTTTTGTTATAAGCATAACTAATAAAAGACCTTACCATTTTGGTTTTATGGAATGTGATAATTACTCACTGATGGCTATTTTATTGGTAGCATAATCAAAAAAAAACACTTCTTTTGATTGTGGAAAAATATGTTATTTGTTTACCCAAGCAAAGTTCAAAACACGTAAAATAATAGTTGGGAAACATGAAAATAAGTCAGATTATAGACAAAATAAATGATTCACAGTTGTTTGTCCCTGCTTTTCAAAGGGAATACGTTTGGAAGCGTAAAGATGCAAAGGCACTATTTTTATCATTGATAAAAAA
>JALZUP010000250.1 GCA_023301505.1 Robiginitomaculum sp. | reverse complement strand
ATCCAGACGGGCTGCACAGTGGGGGTGCATTCTGTTGTGAAAATAAAGTGCAGTTATATGCAAATTAGGTGTTGCAATATGTAAGCTCTTGCCCTACATAATGATTATACCAACAAGGCATAGCGCCTTACCTAATAGGAAAAGAAAAATGACAGATTTTAACTTCACGACAAACGGCTTTTACTTTCGCCTTATCCCAAACAATCAGCAAGCCATCGATATATACAACTATATGGCCACTGACACTCAGATTAATCCATGCAACATTCCACAAAGCGCATGGGCATCTACAAAGGCTCAACTAAAGGAAGCGGGATATTCGGTTAGAAAGCTTAGAAAGAGTAAACCGCTCTCAATATCAGAGACGGATAAACTTTTATCAGAGCTAGGGGCATAAGCCCCGCCTACCCCTCAACTTAATACAATACGGAGAAGAAAGATGGATTACAAAGTTGAAGTTTTCGATTGGACGCAAATAAATTCGCATAAAAATTATGGCGTATCAATCAATGGGGCAGCTGTTTTTCAAACCAACAACCTTGACGACGCTCACATTGTTAGCCAAATGGTGAAGTCAGCATATAATCAGGGGCTTAGAAAGATGATGCTTCTATCTCAGCAAAACGTGCGTGAAGCAGAGGTCGATGACAGCGCCTTCAGTGAACGAGTTGAGTATGTCGTAACCCCCGAAATGCAGAGGTTAGCAAAGTGACCCCCGAACAATTCAAAGCCGCTCGCAACTCTCTTGGCCTATCTGGAACTCAGATGGGCCGTATGCTTGGCTATAAAGGCGAGCACGTCCGTATTCAGATACATGAGATGGAGACGGGCAAGAAAACGATTAGAGATCCACAGATAAGGCTAATGCAAGCTTACCTTAGCGGTTATAGGCCTGAAGACTGGCCTTGATTAGCCGTGTTGCACCTTAGAAAGAGCTTCTAGAACCTTCTGTAGCTTTCCGTCAACAAGCTTCGATATGAACCACCCGAAGGCGACCATAGCAATTCCACCCACAGCCATACCCCCTTTAATCAAGGTTGCTTGGCTTGTGAGTTTGTCCACTTTTTTGCCTTGGGCCTCAACATCTTTGATTAAGCGCTCCACTAAAGTCGAAAGCCCTGTGAACGCGTATACCCATATTCCGTCACGGTCTGTCATATTAAAGCTTCTCAACAGTCATGGACAATTCATCTTCACTAGAAAACTGATGCATTACTCCATGCACTAAAACTTCAGCTGTCTTTGTAAGGTCGAAAGTCTCTGAGCCGTCTTTATCAAAGCAAGCGTCAACCGCGTCACCGTTATATATTATTTCAATCTCTAATCCATTTGGCATTATAAGCATATCATCATTACCTGTATATGAGAATTGGAGCGAGGGGTGGCCAAGGAAGCCACCAAGTTCAAGGGCGCGACCCTTCTTCTTACTTTCAGTCCCTGTCCTCACAAAGAGCCGCCCGCGTGATGTGTTACCAGTCAGAGGCAGCGGTGTTTATAAGTCACAGGCGGCCCCCAATACACGGTGAACCTTTTGCATATCCAAATAAGCTTTTAACTTGCATGGGCCTGTTTTACGGCCAGCGCGGCTGACCCCCGAGCGCAATGCTCTATAGCATGGACAGATTTGAGCTGTCATAAAGAGGTCATAATGGTCATAGCCGAATAGTAAACTAAACCGCTCGCATTACAGCCGCTATTTGGTTGCGAGGGAGGGATTTGAACCCCCGACCTTCAGGTTATGAGCCTGACGAGATACCGTGCTTCTCCACCGTCGCGATAATTCATTTAGGCACGCGCCAAACTTGAGCTTAAATCACATAAGCGGGCGACGGGAGCGGTTCGAATAACGAACTTCAGCCTTTAATTCCCTCGCACGTGGCATGTTGAGCTCTTAAAGTCAAGCCGCTTTCTCAACCAGCTCAACGATATAAGGATTGACCAGCTTTATCTTACTTATCGCGCCAAAGAAGGCCTCTTCCCCTATTAGCTCATATTCACCGCTTTCATCCGCACTATCAACGTTGAATATCAGGCCCTGAAAGCCGCCCTGTATAAATCTAATCTTGTCGCCCTCGCTAAAGGTGGGGACGTTTACGCCCTGCCCCCGCAGCTTGTTTAGATTGAACCGACTGTGTTTGTCCCGGCAATAATCCTCATGAACGCGCCTGCCCTTATTTCGCCCCTTTTCAAATATGATGGAGCGCGTCCCGTCAAACTGGTCGTCTGAAATAGCCCATATAGTCTCCCCCTCGCCCTTACAGCCGTTCAGATAGCTTTTCTCGCCGCATAGATAGGAGAATGTCATTTGGGCGTCCAAGGCCGTTAAATCAGCAAATAGGTAAACCCTGAATGAGCTTTCGACATAAGTCTCCCTCTTGCCACGATGATGCGTGCCAATCTGCCGTGACTTCCTCTCTACAAAAGCGAGGCAATCTATGCCGTGCACCGTAAGCAAGTCATGCGCGTCCAAGACCCTCTTTTTCGTGACAGGTATAACGTTCCAGACTTTATTCAAGTTCTTCCCCTTGTG
>JALZUP010000249.1 GCA_023301505.1 Robiginitomaculum sp. | reverse complement strand
ATCGCTAGCGGGAATGGTAAATTCTAGGTTAATCGGTTGGTCGAGCTCTAACATAACCCTAACCTGCTAAAAACACCCCCGCTTGTAAACGATTTTCCCTACAAGGCGTGATAAAGAAGAACCTTGATTTAACTCACGCACAATATTACTCAGCTAAAATCATAAACTGTAGTTTTTCATTTACCGATAATATCAACGCTCTATCCTAAATGTTAGATATGCAAGAGGTAGAAGACTTCATCACTCGCTTGTCCCTATCTAGGGCCTCTAACGCTCCAATTATGCAATTTTCATCCATGAACTTTGCGACCTCCTCGCTGTCGATCGGCCAGAACCATCAACCGAGCACCCGAGAGCTAAACAACTACGTTCTTGATTGAATAGCCTCAATAAACACTGGCTATGCCCAAAAATAAAAAAAGAAAGCGAAAAAACCTCTACAAAAGAAGAAAAGAATTCACTTCAGATTCTAAACTAGGTGTAACGTATACTGAAATACAGCCCCCTCTCTCAGAACTCAGCCTCGATGAAAGGCGTCAATTGTTCGCTGTTATCAACAGTGAAGCGAATAATAGAATACCTGAATTATTGAATGAATTAAATAAGAGTATTAGCGAACATAATCCAATACTTACACTTTCCACAATCGTTCAATATTCCCTAGTAACTGGAGTTGGCCCCGAAGGTGTAACCAGTGTTAAAAACAAAGAATTCAATCAAGCTTTCGCAGAGTTTTACCAAGCCTTAATTCTGAATCAGGACATGATAGCTTTAAATGATGAGTCTATTAGCCATGAGCACATCACTGACATAATAGATAATCTAAAGGAGTTATTTTCAGCTTTTAGTACATCAAGGTTACCCCCTGATCTAATTGATAGACCTGAACAGGAAAGTCACAGCAACCTTATTCAAGAATTTATTAGAAGCCGAACTCAAAATGTTAGAAATTGGGGATCTTATCAACAGGTTCAAAGCATAACAAAAGAGCTATTTGGAAGTTTTGATGCAGAACTACAAAATACGTTGGGCTATACAGCAACTCATATAATAGACTTCTTTAAAAATGTATTAATCACTATTGAAAGTAAACTTAACCAAAAATTCATGTTGATTCGGGCATTTAAGAATATGCAATCAAAACAAGAAGTTTTGAAATTATTGTTTGATATTTCTGGTGAGGGCCCTGATGAAGCTGTCGCGTTTTGTAAAGAGTTCAAGATCGACTCAATGCTTATAGATGATTTGTTGGGTAGAATCGTATACCCCTACCTCGATAACCGTGCAGATAAAATTTACGAAATCGATGTCGAAGAAGTAATTAAACTCACCAACTCTATCCCTCGCGCCTCAGCAGATAAAATAATGGCTAAATTTAGCTATTCCATTGGTGATTTAGCAAAACATAAGGTCGAACATTTTTTCTTAGATAACCCTGTATGGAAAAAACCTATTTTAGAGTACAACGGTAAATATTTTTGCTTCATCCCTCTCTTATTTCAAAGTTTTTCAATGCAAATTTTGCAGAGAACTGTTCAGCCCATTATGCAAGATGAATTAAGTAGAAGAAGGGCCGAATATCTAGAAGATTATATTGAGAGAGTAATCAAAGAAAAGTTTATAGGCGCCGAGGTATTTAAGAGTTTTATTTGGAAAGTTGGCAAGGTTCGATATGAGACAGATTTATTAGTATTATTTGACTCGATCGCCTTAATCGTAGAGGCTAAATCACATCATATTTCAGATATCGCCTATCGAGGTGGCGAAAAATCACTTAAAAGACATTGGAAGGATATTGTATTGGATCCAGCTATACAAACTAACAGACTAGAATACCATCTATCATCGAAAAATACTCATAGTAATTTTTCTTCTTGTCTTGATCCAAAGCAAATCAAAAAAATCAGAAAAATAGTTAAATTGTCTGTGAGCTTAGAGGACTTATCGACATTACAAACAAACGCACATTTATTTACTGAGCTGGATTGGAATCCTAAAAGACATGAGCTTTGTGCCGCAATGAATATTGCCGATTTTGAGACAGTCTTCGATTATTTAGAGCATCCTATTCAAATATTACATTATTTAGAAGCTCGGCTTTTCATTCAAAATAAATTCAAAATCACCTGTTCTGAAATGGATTACTTAGGGTTTTACCGACAAACTTTACTATCCGAATCACTTTTACCCATAGATGAAGAGTACAATATCGACATGTCGTTCATGTCCTCAGACATCGATAAATATTATTTATCAAAAGAAGCTGGTGTAAACCTCCCAAAGCCTGAGGTACAGGTTTCAAAGTTTTTCAAATCTGTTTTTCAACAATTAGAAAATAGCTCTTCGTATAGATGGGCTGAGGTAGGGATTAGTCTCAATACATTCCCCCCAAACATCCAAGCAATGATCGAAAAGAAGATTGCGAATCAGTCATTAATAATCGAGCGGTATAGGAGTAACAAAAATTTAGAAAACATTCTATTCTATTCACCTTGTATAGAAGGAGGTTGCGGGCTTGCCATCATTCTTTTTCATTACGGTAACAAAAATAAACGTGATCACTATATTAACTGCGCATGTCAAATAGGCGCTGAGGAAAGGAATCTAAACTCGATCCTTGTTATCGCTAAAAATATTGATGATCAACAGAATGCTTATAACCTAATTGGCTTATTTGATTTTCCGTCCAAAGAAAGCGAAGATTTCTCTTTATTATCTCCCACCCTCTAGAACTCGGCCCACTACACTAGGGTATAGGGTTCGCTCTTCGATTTGAATTCTTTGATGGAGGGTCTTGGCTGTATCGTCGGCTAAGACAGGGACTTTGGCTTGCTCGATGATTTCGCCGGTGTCCATGCCTGCATCGACGTAATGAACCGTACAACCCGATTCACTAGCACGGTCATCGACTGCTTGCGCCCAAGCGTCCAGACCAGGGTAGGCAGGGAGTAACGAGGGATGAATGTTC
>JALZUP010000248.1 GCA_023301505.1 Robiginitomaculum sp. | reverse complement strand
CGCGCAGCGGCGCAAATATTTAAAGACCGCAAAGTCGCAGATAATGTCACCGCCATCATTGTCCCCGGCAGCGTGCTTATCAAAGCCATGGCCGAAGATGAAGGTCTGGATAAGATATTTATAGGGGCTGGCGCGCAGTGGCGCGAGGCGGGATGTTCTATGTGTCTGGGAATGAACGGCGATATTGGCGCGCCCGGAGAGCTTATTGTCTCAACCTCAAACCGTAATTTCATGGGCCGCCAAGGCCCAGGCGTGCGCACTGTACTCGCCTCGCCAGAAACCGCAGCGGCCAGCGCTATTGCAGGCGTTATCACCGACCCGCGTACATTAGGAGACGCAGCATGAGCTTTAAGCCTTTAACCACGATCACATCTAAAACGCTTGTTTTGCCCACGACCAATATTGATACAGATCAAATCATGCCGGCGAAATATTTATCCATCACGACCAAAGATGGCTTGGGTAAATATCTCTTTTCTAATCTGCGCTATAATGCAGATGGGAGCCTGACAGATCATGAGCTTAATAGTGAGTCGGGCAAGGCCTGCGAAATTCTTATTGCAGGTCATAATTTTGGCTGTGGCAGCTCACGCGAACATGCCCCGTGGGGCTTAACCGATTATGGGTTTCGCGTTGTCATTAGCTCAGAGATCGCCGATATTTTTCGCGGCAATAGCCTCAAAAATGGCCTCTTGCCGATCATTATTGAAAAAAGCGCGCATCAATGGCTGCTTGATCATCCCGGCGAGGAAGTCACCATTGACCTCGAGAGCTGCGAGGTTCGTTTGCCGAAGAATGGCGGGACTTATAAATTTAATATTGATAAGTTTTCCCGCTATTGCCTGATGAACGGTGTCGATGAAATGGGTTATTTGCAAGCCCAAGATGAAGCCATAAAAGCCTATGAAGACAAAGTCGCCTAATCACAAATCACAACAGCCACATTTAAATAAAGCCCGTCTTTGGCGGTAATGGATCACTATATTATGAGCAATATCAATTTCACATATCTGCCGGGTGACGGCATTGGCCCCGAAGTCGGCGCCGCCGCGCTTAGCGTTTTGCAAGCTGTCGCGGATAAATTTGGCCACACGCTTGAAACCGAACATCATCTTGTTGGCGGAGCGGCGATTGACGCGGTGGGCACTCCGCTGCCTGATGATACTTATGCCTCATGTAAAAAAACAGGCGCTATTTTACTCGGCGCTGTGGGCGGGCCAAAATGGGATCATCTTGAAGGCGCAGATCGTCCAGAGCTTGGCTCGCTTTTGCCGCTTCGCAAAAACCTCAACCTTTATGCCAATATCCGCCCTGCCAAAGTGCATCCCGCTTTAATTGACCGCGCCCCGCTTAAACGTGAGCGCCTAGAGGGCGTAGACTTTGTTGTCGTGCGCGAGCTAACAGGCGGAATTTATTTTGGTGAAAAGGGCCGCGACGAACAGGGCGCTTATGATATTTGCCGCTATTCTGAAATGGAAGTTGAGCGCATTGCTATCAAGGCCTTTGATTTGGCGATGAGCCGAAAAAAGAAAGTCACCAGCGTTGATAAGCAAAATGTTTTACAAACCTCACGCCTATGGCGCGAGACAGTTATTCGCGTGGCCAAAGATTATCCCGAAGTTGAATTAGAGCATTTGCTCGTCGACGCCATGACCATGCATATGCTCACCCATGGACAAAGCTTTGATGTCATTTTGACGGAAAATATGTTTGGCGACATCCTCACCGATGAAGCCAGCGTACTCTGCGGCTCTATGGGCGTCATCCCGTCTGCCTCCACATCAGATGGGCGCACAGGCATGTATGAGCCAATCCATGGCAGCGCGCCAGATATTGCAGGCCAAGGCAAAGCCAATCCAATTGCGATGATTTTATCGGCTAGCTGGATGCTGCGCCTCTCCTTTGGCCTTGAGGCTGAGGCCGCCGCCATTGAAGCGAGCGTGGACGCCGCGCTCTATGGAGCTCACTTAACGGGTGATTTGGGCGGCAAGCTATCAACATCAGAGGTTGGCAAATTCATCAGCGAGCATATAAAGGGCTAATATGAGCCCTTCTGCATCCGACATAAGCCCAGATATAAATATAGATGATCTTGCCGCGCGCATTGACGCGGCAAAAATCTATGAGCTTGTGAAGCGCACGCCCTGCGAGCCTGCCGCGAAGCTATCGGCTGAGCTAGGCCGTGATATCTGGTTTAAGCGCGAAGACCTGCAAGATGTGTTCAGCTTTAAAATTCGAGGAGCTACCAACCGCATCGCTCATATGAGCAAGGATGAGCTGGCCAAAGGCGTCTGCGCGGCAAGCGCGGGAAATCATGCCCAAGGCATGGCCGCGGCTGCGAAATTTTACGGCGCTCAGGCGCTGATTTTTATGCCTGTCACCACGCCAAATATCAAAGTTGAAGCCGTGCATAGCCTTGGCGGAAAAACGCGCTTAGTCGGGGATAATTATGACGCGGCCTGCGCGGCGGCGATGGATTATGCCAAAAAATCAGGCGCAATATTCGTGCATCCATTTGACGAAATTGACGTCATTGCAGGACAAGGCACGGTCGCAAAAGAAATATTTGAGCAAATGAACCACCCCCCTACCGCCATATATGTCTGCGTGGGCGGCGGCGGATTAATCTCAGGTATTGGCGCTTTTAGTAAATCTCGTCGCCCTGACACCCAGATCATCTGCTGCGAGCCAGCCGGCGCGCCTACGCTTGAAACAGCGCTAAAGGCGGGCAAGCCAGTGACACTTAACCAAGTAGACGGCTTTGCCGATGGTGTGGCGGTTAAACGTATTGGCACAACAACATTTGCCATCAGCCAGCATGTGGTAGATCGCTGCATAAATGTGACAAATGACGAGATCAGCGCCGCGATTAAAGATATTTTTGAAGCCACCCGCACAGTCGTTGAGCCAGGCGGCGCGGTCGCCCTTGCCGCGCTTATCAAAGACATTAAAAATGGCACAGCGCCAGATAAAGAGGCTGGCCCGCTTGTGGTGACAATATCTGGCGCGAATGTAAACTTTGATC
>JALZUP010000247.1 GCA_023301505.1 Robiginitomaculum sp. | reverse complement strand
TATGACGCGCACCGCGCAGGGGAGGACTGCTTAGCGGGTATTGAGGTCCTATCGCGGCCTCTACCTGTTTCCGGAGAGCTAGCCCTCGCAAAGCTATTATCCGCCGCACGGCAACCCACCATGCGCATTTGGGCCGTCGGCGCGCCTTTTGACTTAAAGGATATTCTAAAAGCGAGGGGCTACCGCTGGAATGATGGCAGCGGCGGCGACAAAAAAGCGTGGAACCGCGAAGTCCCTCAAACCGATTATGAGGCCGAACTGAGTTTCTTAGAAACGGATATTTATAAAAAGAAAATCGATTTACCCGTTACAAAGATAACCGCGAAAGACAGGTTCTCGAAACGCGTTTGATTGACTGCCCCCATAGAGGGCGGTATGGCGATATAAACTAAAGGTTGACTTGGTTAGTTGTCAGACCACACTTAAGCTTATGCTATCAATTCTTCTCTATATTATCTTAATCGTGGGATTCATAATTTGGGCGCGCCTGATGTTAGTTTGGACCCGCCACATTTATGATGTTACTGAACAACGCCGCGTTGCAGCTACCGCTGAAGGCGAAGCCCCACCCGATGTTAAAGGCGTATCAAACTATGAAAGAGCGGAAATAATAACGCGTCAGCACAGGGATATGAAAATCACACCTCAGGAAAAATGGATAGGTAGAGGGTTATTCTTTATGCCGATTATACTTCTTGCCGTGTTTATTATAAACCTGCCTCTATAAGGTGACGGTAGAAGCTCGCGCTCAATTTCAATGAAAAATGAATTTTTTAATTAGTTACGCAACGAACGCACGAATTTAAACAAGGGACCAAATTGCTCTCAGGCGCTAGAGATTGCTTTTTCAAGTGAAGGTTGAAGTCGTGCCGACAATCTCTTTAGCGAGCTAATGGATTAGGGAAGAGTGTCAACGGCGGCGTAAAAGTCGGTTGATGTATCTTGAGGTTAGGTGTTGAAATTTATAACCTTCGATTATTTTGTAATCACCCAAGGCTAGGAATTAAGGCAAAAAACCTCACATAAAAGGGAAGTGCTTAGTATTTACTTAGCTTTACGCTAATTTTATTGCGATTAGTCCGACTACTATTGCAAACGTTCCGATGAATGCAAAAAACATAAAGTCCATTATTTATACCTCTTTTAGAGAGTTCTGATGCTAGTCCACGGCAAGACTCATGGCCTGAACCTGATTGCAAAACGCATCCTCCATTTAATTTCATTAGATGAGGCTTTTGGTATGCTGACGAAGAGGAAATTTTATAGAGGGCCGCTTTCTTCGTCATAAAGGTGCAAATGAATAGCCTTCTGCATAAGTGAAGAAATTATTAAAAAAAGTTTAATAAGCCCCTTGTTTGGGGAAACATCATCCCCACGTAATCCTAAACCGCGAATTAAAGAGAGCTATCTATGAGTGCACAAATCACATTTTTTCCCGTCGGAAACGGCGATATGACCCTTCTCGAACTTGAAAATAATATTAATATTCTAGTTGATTGTAATATTCGAGGTAAGGCAGATAACGGTAATGATGATAGTGCCCGTGATGTAGCAACTGACCTTCGCGGTGCCTTGTATCGAGATGATGACGGCCGATTATATGTAGATGCAATGGTTTTATCCCATCCAGATTCAGATCATTGCGCGGGCTTACGCAATCATTTTCATATGGGTGCTCCCGATAAGTGGGTAGAGGCTGACGATAAGATTATAATTCGGGAGATGTGGTCTTCACCAACCGTATTTAGGCGAGCCAATAAAGAAGGCTTTAAGTTAACTGATGATGCGAAAGCTTGGGCTACGGAGGCGCGTCGTCGGGTTAAGCGATTTAGAGAGGGATATGCCCCAGCTGACGGTCACCGGATATGTATTTTGGGCAAAGATGAAGATGGCAAGACGGATGGCCTCAGCGCAATTCTTGTAAAAGTCGGAGAAACGATAAGATCTGTCAATGGCGATAGTTCGGCAGCCGTAACAGCGCGGTTAATAGGACCTATACCCGATAGTGAAGTTGGTGAGGAAGACGAAGATACTTTTACCAAAAATAACTCAAGCATCATATTGAATTTTTCCATCGAGGCTGATGGAGATCCAGAAGCCTGTAAATTTTTGACAGGGGGTGATGCGGAAGTGGAGATTTGGAATGAAGTGTGGGAGCGCGAAAAAGATAACGACGGTGTATTAGAGTATGACGTGTTGAAAACCCCTCATCATTGTTCTTGGCGTTCAATGTCGTTTGATAGCTGGTCTAAATCGGACAACCCGCAAGTCGATGAAGACGCCTTTTCAGCATTATCGCAAGCGCGGCCAGGAGCTAAAATTATCTCTAGCAGTAAGGTGATTGAGGACGATAAAAACGACCCACCATGTATAGGTGCTAAAGAGGCATATGAGGATATTAAAAACTGCACAGATTTCTACTGTACTGAAGAATATCCAGACGAAGATGAACCAAAGCCATTGATTATTGAAATCACGGACGAAGGCACAAGCTTGCGTCAAGAAATTGCATCTGTCGTGATAGGCTCAACAGGCATCGGCGCTACAACGAGTACAAAACGTGACCATGGAAGCCGCTAAGGCCAAATCGATATACAACCAGAATACTGCCGTCGCCAGGGCGGTAAAAATCATGGCAGAATATACCATGATTTCAAAAATTGAAGTCGCACCTTCGGGCGATGCGTCATTAGTCACATTTGACTTGGCAGTAGATATTCCCTCAAAAACAAAGGCGGCAGGAATAACAAAGTCCGGCGTTAAATCCGTAGAGCCAATCTACATGACGTTTCCAAAATACTATCCGGAGTTTACACCTGTAGTTTCTCTTCGAGATGATTTTCCGATTGAGACACCTCATTTTACTCCCGGTAATGACGATTTACGTCCTAGGCCATGTCTCGTCCAAGAGGTCATGGATGAGTATCATATGGCGGCAGGCCTTCCGGGCGTACTGAGCCAGTTGATTATTTGGATGAATAAGGCGGCCAAAGGTAAACTTGTCGACAGCAAGAGTGGTTGGGAGCCCACCTATCGTATTGCGTCTGACCATCGGATTTTTCTTGACTCCCAGGCAGTTGCAAAGCTTGCTGAGGGTGACAGTGGCGTACGTCTCCTTGCGGCGCCGTATTTTGAGAAACAAAAAACCCCACTCGGAAGATACTCATCAATTGAGGCGCCGGTTGATGAAAATGACGGCGCTACGGTTATCCAAGCAATGAGCGAGGATAAGGCTTTACGTAAACGGGGCTTCAACGGATCTTTGGGCGCAGTGTATTGGGTCCCGCAAGAATCAAAATCAGAGCTTGTCACTGTTAATCGTCATTTCCCTGAAAATATTCCAAATCATGTGGCTCTACAGGACCGTTTAACAGAAATGGGGGCTGGTACAAAAGACTGTATATTCGTTCTCTTGCAAACAGTAAGTGGGATGTTGGAAAAGGCCGAATATAGGACATGGAGGTCAAATGGCACGACCGTACCAGTTCCGGTTTTTATTCTCGTTCAACGTCCTTATCCGATAACTGGCTCCAAGTCGAATATCGAAATTCTGTCTTACATAATCGAGTTCCCATTTGGGTGTAAGCCCGAGAAGCTCATGACTGGCGACAGGCTTGCTGTAGTCACGACCGCAAGAAACCTGCCACTCTTCTCTCGCGAGCTTCTATCACGGATGGACGATTATCAAAGTTCTGCAAACATTTCAGTCATTGGGGCTGGAAGTG
>JALZUP010000246.1 GCA_023301505.1 Robiginitomaculum sp. | reverse complement strand
AGGCTTTGAGCTCAATGCCCTTATAATCTGGTGTTTTACTTGAGTTCATCGCAATACCCAGAGCCGCTTCAATCGTACGTCCTATTGCAGTATCGCTGCGCTCGGCCATCAATGATTGAAGAGGGCCCGCACTAGCAATAACCCGTAAGCGTTCTAGGAGCTCCTCCGATGCTGACCCGGGTGGACGCGACATGGCCGTTAGTATTTTACCAAGCCGCCCTTGCTTAATCTTGCTTGCTACTAACTGCGTGAGGTTAATCAAAAGAAGTGTTCCTGAATTCGGCACGATGGCAAGAATATCAGATGGATTCGCTTGTCCTTTCAATCCATTTTGTCTGAGGGCGGTAAAGCGAGGCTTTGGCATCACGGTCATGGTCACCTGAGAAAACTATGGCAGGCAAAAGCACTTTTGAGTCTGTTCCCTGAGCCTGACGCTCGTAATCATGTAAATTATATTGAGTAAGGAGTTCTCGAACGGAGTGCGTGGCATCCATAATAGACTTATTCAGTCCTGTTTCTGTAACTTCCAGCATCGCAGAGTCGACGCCGTAAGACGTTAGTGCCGCCAATGTTTCACGCTCAGCGCTCGTAAGTTTACGCACTTAACCCGCGGCCTTTTTACGCGAATGTTTTTGCGCTCTCTCCAACACATCAAATACGACAGTCCCGACGGCTTGCCCTAGTCTTGGCGGCACAGCATTTCCAACTTGGGTGTATTGGGGCACTTCAAAACGCCGACGATGGCTTCCGGTCGTTTCCTTGCTCCGAAACTCAAAGGAGTCCGGAAAAGACTGGAACCGGGCCATTTCCCGAACCGTCATGGTTCGAGGTCGGTCGGGGTGAACATAATCATCGGGCAAGCTCACAATGGTGGGGCTAGGTGATGTCCAAGATAACGGCCTTTGACTATGTTTCTTTGTGCCCAATGACATAATTATATCCAGTAATTCTTCCTGGCTGTTCGCAATAATAGTTTTGTCTCCGCCGCGTATGGGGAACTTAATCTTACCGAGCGCCTCTGTAATTAGGGTCCGCTTGCCAATTTCTGCCAGAGTATCATCTTTTGGAATTCCAAGTATTTTCCCGGAAATCCCATTATCTCTAAAATATTGGTACAGTCGAAAGCGTGTCGCAATATGATCGGCATGCTTACGAAGCCTGTGGTTTGACACGGTTTTAACGGGCGTGGTTTCAACAGGCACTTGTTCGGTTCGCATATCATCGGCAAATTGCGGAAGATTAGAGAGCTTACGATATCCTTTATCACTTAAGTCAGAGATAGCATCAGCTACTGACAATATATCCTCACCAAAATGCGTAGCACGCGGCGCGAGATCAGGCCTTCTTGCAAACAGTACACTTGGCACATGATCATATTCAGACCGCCAAATATTGTCTTGGCTCTGAATACCGGCCAGCCCCGCTATATCTTCCCGAATCCCAATCAGCATAACGCGCGGCCGGTGCTGCGGCACACCAAAATGCATCGCATTTAAATGAACTGCTTGAACAACATAACCTCTGCCGGTTTCGATTAAAGCATCTCGCAATTCCATGACGGGGGACGGCTTGCCATGCTTTTTAAAAGCTTGTGTCATTCCAGACACATTCTCAATCACCACTGCTTTGGGGTCTGTTGCCTCTACAAATTCTAAGAACTGCCAAGGAAGCTGATTGCGGACATCCTCAGGATTACGGCGCCCCGCCAATGAGAAGCCTTGGCAAGGTGGCCCGCCCGCAACAAGGTCAACATCTTGGACACGCAGGCGCTCCAACAAAGCCTTATCCTCAAGGACACTCGCAATTTCGCCAACCACAATGCCATACTCGGCCTGATCTGCGGGTGTTGTATTATCAGATAAAAATTGCGCCCATTCGCCATCTTTGAGCCGTCTCACAAAATTATGGAAATACGTTTCAGAAGCCATAGGCGACTTCTCAATCCCGAGAAGGTTTTTAAATCCCGCCCGGTGTAGGCCTAGCGTCAAGCCGCCACATCCCGCAAACAAATCTATGCTCTTATACATAGACCTTTACTAAGCTGCGCCGCAGGGAAAAGACAAGTAAAATCCTGGGGAACTTTCTCAGGATTTTAGCTCTTTTGTAACATCTGAACAAAAACTCTCGTAGGCATAAGGTCTCGCATAGAGACGTTGATACAATCAGTCCAAAATTTTGTGCCGTTACTTGGATCAACTGCATCTTTTTCCAAACTTGCCCGCGTTCATCAAGACTTGTTTTATTAATGCTTCCCACAAGGCAGGCATGTGTGAACCTATAGGGGCTATTTTTGTCTATGGCCTTATCCCTAACAAGTGAGATAAAGAAAAAATAATCGGGCGTTTGATGTTCATGATTATAGAGCGGTACTGAATTATCATATTCAGCCTTAGGGAACACGGTTCGATCTTTCGTCTTCACATCAACGGTAAAACGATCTTGTAGTCGAAAATCCATATCCGTCCTACCTGTAAGATCTTCAACAAAAATGCCATGTTGTTTCATACAAGACTCAAACACGATTTCGCCAATAGAGCCCACCAAATTTGCGGCCTCTTTACGATGCGATCCCTTTAGAACACCGACTTCAGCTGAACGGGTCATTGCAGCGTCAATCGTCGCTATATCTAATTTATGTTTTATATACCCCATGCATTTGGCCTCACTAGAACATCCATTCGAAATGAGTGTAAGGTAGCGTTATAGGCAGCCGCTTTTTACATTTGATTAAAAACCCGTATTTGAAAATTGATACGTATGTACCCTTGTATATTATCCCAACTTCCGGTTGACCAAGCCCTCCGCAAAGGCGAAGGTTACAACAACGCAATTACACACTATGCCTTGGGGGCTAAAAACACTGAATTACGATGCATGCAATCGCGCGCTGAATCAGGCGTTTTTCGGTCAGAAACGTTATTCTGGACGTCAATTATTTCTGCAGCTTTCAGACAAGGTTGCAGCAGAGGTTGGC
>JALZUP010000245.1 GCA_023301505.1 Robiginitomaculum sp. | reverse complement strand
GCCTTGTCAGTTGGTATTGGTTTCGGCCTACAAAGTATCGTCAATAACTTTGTCTCGGGCTTGATTTTATTATTTGAACGTCCCGTTAAAGTGGGCGACTGGATTGTAACAACCTCAGGTGAAGGTTTTGTCAAGCAAATCTCCGTACGCTCGACAGAGATAGAAACCTTTGACCGCGCCAGTATTATTGTTCCAAACTCAGAACTTATTTCCAGTTCTGTCACAAACTGGACGCATAAAAATAAAACGGGCCGCGTGACCATACCTATTGGTATTGCCTATGGCTCTGACGCCAAACACGTAAGAGAAATCCTTATGGATGTAGCTCTCAAAAACCCGAAAGTTCTAAAAACACCTGAGCCGTTTGTTTATTTCAAAGGGTTTGGAGATAGTAGCTTAGATTTAGAGCTACGGGTCTTCGTTAAAATCATTTCAGAAGGTCCACTTGTTAAAAATAATCTTAGGTTTGAAATTCTCGATGCTTTTAGAGCTGAAAAAATAGAAATACCATTCCCTCAACATGATGTTCATATGATCAAATAAAGGTTCGTTCGTCGGTAAGTCAGGTATTCAGCGAGAGGCTTAAAATCGCCTCATGTAAGCCGCTCACATGGTCAGAGTTTCGCAGAACGCTGGGTCACTCGAATAAGGAATTGCGAGTCACTTTGGATCGCACCAGTAATCAGGGTATGGAACGGCTTAATAAGTTAATGTGGTGGTGCTGAGCAGGCCTAATTTGCCTCAAAGATTAACAAGAGCTCGTCTTACTCGTTGATTTATAAGAATTTTTATTAATTAACATGGTTAACACTTCTTGAACATATACGGGCTTAATCTGCTTTGTAAGTGAAGCGATTCGTCTTTTGACGCCGCTTTAGGGATATTGGGATCGCGCGAGAGCGCAGGCTGCATGGGAGCGCCATATGAAAAAGCGTACATTTATTGGGAAACTTCTAGGGCAAGATGAGGGCGAGATAGAGGCCAACAAGAGCTCATCCTCCGTTACATTTGAACGCCGTCCGCCCGCAATGAAAGCTAGCCAGAAAGGCGCATCAGATAGCAAGCCGCTTACGAAAACATCGAATATATCGCTCAGCGAGCGTGAAGATATGGTCGGCCTTATGAGTAATTTGCCGCCCATAGCCTCTGCCAAGCTAAATAAGCTGAACCGCGCGCGCACAGATTTGGCGCAAATGGAACAAGAATTATCCAAAAGCCAGCGTATGTTTAAATTGGCGACAGACCGCATGGATGAGATAGGCAAATATTTAGAACATTCCGAAGTTGATCTGGCGACATTAGAGCGTTTGCAGCCAGAAAATGAGGCCCTAATGGGGCAGCTTAATGAGCTTAAAACAGATATTAGCCGCGCCAATGCGTTCTCTGCTGAGAGCGAGGCCCGCGCCGTGGCTATTGAATCTAAATATGTCGAAGCGCAAAAGGCGAATGAGCAATATCGCCAAGATGCTGTCACTCTTAAAGAAACCATCCGCTCTCTTAAGCAAACTATTGCGGCGAAGGGCAAAGAGGTTGAAGAGCTGAGCGTTCAGGTTGATGAGCTAAAGGACAAGCTTGAAGTAGAGCGCGATAATGCTGTGATCTTGGCTGATAAAAATAGCCGAATCGTTGCGGAAATGTCGACAGTCTCTCGCAAAAATTTAGAGCTAGAGAAGCGCGTCGAAGAAGTTCGGGCCTCTAATAAACGCAATTCATCTGAGCGTGAATCCGCTCAGCTTGAGCTGAAATCTTTGCGTTTGGAATATGCGTCACTGCGCGATACGAGCATTGATAAATCAGCGCGTCTTGAGGCCCTTCAAAATGAGCTTAATATTAAAGAGCGCAATTTCGATGAGAGCCTGAAATATCGCGAAAATGAAGTCTTTGGCCTTCAAAGCACACTTGAAGACCTCAATGTTCAATTGCGTATTAAAGAAGAAGTCAGCCGCCGTGCCGATACGGATTTGACGGATTTAAAGGCGATTAATTCTGACGAGACCAAGCGCCGTCTGCGTCTTGAAAAAGAACTTGCAGAACAGCAAAAACAGCTTGAGCAAAATCGCGATGCCTTGCTCTTGGCACGTCAAAACTTTGATGACCTTAACCGCCGCTTGATTGACGCGCAGACAGAACTGCAAACGGTCAAAGTGATCAATCAACAGCAAGCCATCAAGCTAGAGCAATATAGCGCTGTTGGCGGTGTTGTTGTGGACTTTAAAAAAGAGGCCTCTGATTTGGCCAAGAAAAAGGCGCAAGCCGCAGCAGAGCAGGCAGGGCCAAGCCTTGATGCCTTAAAAAGTCCGAAAGCGGATAGCGCTTAAATTTACGGCGCTTTATGACTGCGCCTTTATGATTAAAGAAAAAGCCCCGCATTTTGCGGGGCTTTTTTATTGGGGATTATTTTTGGCATAGCTTATGCCAAATAAGGCCGAGGCCAATCAGGCCCAGCCCAATGAGCCAGATATGCACGGGCACGAAAAAGGCCAATGACAGACAACCAATCAGGCCCGCCCATGAGATAAAGCGCGGATAAAGGCGTTGCTCTGGAGGCAGTTTAAGCGCTGATAAATTGGTGATGGAATAATAGATCAGCACGGTAAAGGCCGAAAAGCTCCAGACTGTTTTGATGTCTCCAATCAAGGCCAACCCCGCAATAATTAGCCCGACAAAGATGATGGCGGCGCGCGGGCTTTGGGCGGCGCTAAGCTTGGCGAGCATGGGGGGTAAATCTTTGCGCCGTCCCATTGCAAGCGCGACGCGCGACAGGCCCAGCACAAGATTTAGCAACACGCCCAGCATTGCCGTAATAGCGGCCAGAGCGATGAGCGGGCCAAGAAATGACCCAAGACCCGAACTGTGACTGTGCAAGGCCATGGCCCGCGCCGCTGTTTCTAGCGGGGTGGCATTATTGCTTCCATTTCCTATCCCATTTCCAATTATGCCTGAAAGATTATCTGCGCCCACCGCGCCAATGGCGGCTAAAGCTACGGCGATATATAAAACGGCGCTGACGATTAATGTGGCAATAATGGCGCGCGGAATGGTGCGGCGCGGATTGCGCACTTCCTCGCCCATTGTCGCAATGCGCCCATATCCCGTATAGGCCACAAACATCAACGCTGTACTATAAAGAAGAGGTATGGCTTCATTTTCAGAGCTTTTAAAAAAAGGCGTGAAATGGCTTTGGTCATTTGCATTGGCGAGCTGTGATAGGCCTATGAGGCAAAAGACGATTAGAGCCAGTAAGGTAAATGACACAATCACCGTATTTATCACATTAGAGCGCCGCAAGCCGCTAAGGACGAGCGCCATAACGCATAGGGCCACCGCGCAGCCCATGAGCGGTAAGAGCGCGCCCGGCTGCGCGCCAAAAAGGTGAAAGCCATAAGCCACTACGCCAAGCGCGGCGGTCGCTGCCGATGCTGATTTAGCGCATAAAAACATCCAGCCCGCCGTAAAGCCTAGCTCTGGCCGAAGTAGTCGGTAGCCATATTCATATGTGCCCCCGCTGACAGGATAGCTTGCCGCGAGCTGCGCGCTTGAGAGGGCATTACATGTGGCAAGTATGGCGGCTAGCGCTATGGCCAGAATAATGGAGGGGCCCGTAATGCCTGCGCCAATCCCAATGCTGACAAATACGCCCGTCCCAATGATAGAGCCAAGTCCGAGCATAACTGCGCCAAACAGGCCTAGCTCGCGTTTGAGCTGAGGGGCAGAGGGCGCAGGCGGCGAGGGAGGAGTCGGGGTCTTTATTGGGGACTGTGTCATGTGAAGCTTTGCCGTGATAGGTGGGTTGCTAGGTGGGTGCTAGGGAGAGGCTTTAGCCTAAATGCGGGGTAAATTGCTAGGCTTATTGGCTATGTCTGGATTGTCTTCACTGTTTTATCACTAGGTTGCGCCTCTCATCACTAGGTTGCGCCTTATCATCATTAGGTTGGCGCCCTTGACTCCTCACCTCTCATATCGCATATCGCGGGTGGGTCACGCGCCCCCACTGGCGCGCACTTTATTGGATGTACAAAAACGCATCCTATGGAGCATAGATATGACGATAGTCACCAAACCGGCAAACAAGCCGGCTAATCCGCGTTTTTCGAGCGGTCCTACGGCGAAACATCCCGGCTGGAGCATCGAAAATCTTCAACTAGATGTCTTAGGCCGCTCGCACCGCTCCGCTCTAGGTAAGGCGCGTTTACAGCTAGCCATTGATTTAACACGCGATGTTTTAGGCGTGCCTGCTGATTACCGTATCGGCATTGTGCCTGCCTCTGATACGGGCGCGGTTGAAATGGCAATGTGGTCACTTTTGGGGCCTAAGCCTGT
Organism: Robiginitomaculum sp.; assembly: GCA_023301505.1. Lineage (GTDB taxonomy): Bacteria > Pseudomonadota > Alphaproteobacteria > Caulobacterales > Maricaulaceae > Robiginitomaculum. Next base: position 2,335 of record JALZUP010000245.1, on the reverse strand, counting down.
CATTATCGCCGCTTGGGAGAGCTTTGGTTCTGGCTGGGCAACAGATGCGACTAAGCAATTGCCCCTAGACAATGTGAGCGTGATTAAAGGCGAATATGGCCAGCTCCCTGATTTTAGCAGCTATGATGGCAGCCAAGATATTGTGTTCACGCAAAATGGCACGACCTCTGGCGTGCGTCTTCCTAATTTTGATTTCATCCCTGCTGACCGCGATGGCTTGACGATCAATGATGCGACCTCGGCTGCATTTGCGCAGGATATTGATTGGAGCAAATCTGATGTGACGACCTTCTCATGGCAAAAAGTCATGGGCGGTGAGGGCGCGCACGGTATGCTTATTCTAAGCCCGCGCGCCGTAGAGCGTCTTGAGTCTTATAATCCGCCATGGCCTATGCCAAAGATTTTCCGTCTCAAAAAAGGCGACAAAATCAATGAAGGTATTTTCAAAGGCGCGACGATTAATACGCCCTCAATGCTGGCGACAGAAGATTATATTGAAGCCTTAGAATGGGCTAAATCTATTGGCGGGCTTGCGGGACTTCATGCGCGCGCTGATGGCAATGCCAAACTCATTTGGGACTGGATTGACCGCACGCCATGGATCGCCAATCTGGCGGAAAATGAGGCCGAGCGCACAAATACGTCGGTTTGCCTAAAGTTCACAGATGATCGCATTACGGATGCGGCCGCCTTTGCCAAAAGCTTTGTTGGGCTTTTGTCAGATGAAGGCGTTGCGCTCGATTTTGGCGCTTATCGCGACGCGCCAGCAGGTCTTCGCATTTGGACAGGTTCTGCTATTGACGGGGCCAATGTTGAAGCGTTGATCCCGTGGCTTGATTGGGCGTTTGAGACGCTGATCGCGCAAGTTTAAAGCCCGCTTAAAACACCTTATTAGCGGCGCGCGCGCTATATGCGGCGCGCGCCCATTTCACCTTAAAAATTTTTCTTAAATGGAGGGCATTATGCCTAAAGTCCTAATTGCTGATAAAATGTCTGCTTCTGCTATGGAAGTGTTTAAAAATCGCGGTCTTGATGTTGACGTGATTACTGGTCTGTCAAAAGACGAGCTTTTAAAAATCATTCCTGACTATGAAGGTTTGGCGATCCGCTCATCGACGACGGCGGATGCCGAAGTGATTGCAGCGGCCAAAAACATGAAAGTCATTGGCCGCGCCGGTATCGGTACGGATAATATTGACAAAATCGCCGCCACGTCGCGCGGTATTGTTGTGATGAATACGCCATTTGGTAATGCTGTGACCACAGCCGAGCACGCCATTGCCATGCTCTTTTCCGCCGCGCGTCAAATCCCAGCGGCCTCTGTGCGCACACAGGCGGGCGAGTGGCCCAAATCTGATTTTAAAGGCGTTGAGCTATTTAACAAAACGCTTGGCATTATTGGCTGCGGTAATATTGGCGCATTGGTCGCCGAGCGGGCCTTGGGCCTTAAAATGAAAGTTGTCGCATTTGACCCTTATTTGACCGAAGAGCGCGCTGTGAAATTGGGCGTAGAAAAAGTCGAACTAGATGATCTGTTCAAGCGCGCCGATGCGATTACATTGCATACGCCATTGGTTGAAGGCACGCGCGGCATTGTTAGCCGCGAGCGTTTGGCGATGACTAAAAAAGGCGTGATCCTTGTCAATTGCGCCCGCGGCGGCTTGGTTGATGAAGAGGCCGTCAAAGAGGCTCTTGAGAGCGGCCATATTCGCGCCGCAGCTTTGGACGTGTTCGAGGTTGAGCCTGCGAAAGAAAATCAGCTCTTTGGCACTAAAAACTTTATCGCAACGCCGCATTTGGGCGCCTCTACATTGGAAGCGCAGGAAAATGTTGCTGTGCAAATTGCCGAGCAAATGTCAGATTATCTTCTGACGGGCGCGGTCTCTAATGCGCTAAACACGCCGTCTATTTCTGCCGAAGAAGCGCCGCGTCTTAAGCCTTTTGTTGATTTGGCATCCAAGCTTGGTTCTATGCTAGGCCAATTGCTTAATGACCCAGTGCTTAGCGTTGAATTTACCTATAAGGGCGAAGTCACAAAGCTCAATAATAAGCCAATGACCTCTGCCGCATTGGCGGGTTTGCTGCGCGCAGCTATGCCAGATGTGAACCCTGTATCTGCCCCTTCTATTGCGGCAGAGCGCGGCATTGATGTAACCGAATCAACGGTTGATCAAGCCGAGCGCGCGGATAGCCTTATTCGCCTGACAGCAACCACCAAAGAGCGTAAATTTGCAATTGTTGGCACAATTTATCGCGGCGAGCCGCGCATTGTTCGCTTGTTTGGCGTGCCTATGGATGCTGCCTTTTCGTCGGAAATGCTCTATGTGCGCAATGA
>JALZUP010000244.1 GCA_023301505.1 Robiginitomaculum sp. | reverse complement strand
AAGCCCCAGGCCAAGGCCTGCCCCCATAAACTCGTGATTAACTTCGTTGGCCTGGTACAGGCGATCGAATATATGGGTTTGATCTTCCTGGCTGATGCCACAGCCGTTGTCTGATATACAAAACACCAATTTACTCCTGTCGGCACTCGCTGTGCTGGTTAAGCGTATGTTGTCGCCTGGTGTTGAGAACTTAATGGCATTTCCCAGTAGATTGGACAGCACCTGAGTAATTCTATTGTCGTCAACCGTGATGGTTCTTTCGGCATGATCTATATCCTGAATTAAAGTCAGGTCAGTTGCTTTCAGCGCATTCGCACAGGAGGCGGCGGTTCTAGTGATTAAACTATTAACTGTACAAGGTTTCTTTACAAGACTGACCTTGCTGCTATCTAAACGTGTGATTTCCACAAGGTCATTAAAATGTGTGGCGATTTGATCACAACTGGTGATAGCGTACTCTAATATTTCAATCTGTTCTTCAGTTACGGGGCCAGCTAATCCATCTCTGATGATAGAAATAAACTCTCTTGCGGCAGCAAGTGGTGTTTTAACTTCATGTGATACAGTTTGGTAGAAGTGTTGTATCTCTCTATTTTTTGCCTGTAAGGTTTCATTTGCTTTTTGTAATTCTACGGTTCTGCTTTCTACAGAGCAACGTAGATTGTGCTTGGCTAAGGCGTTGTTTATTGAACGGGCCAGTGATTCCGGGTTGACTGATATTTTTGGTAAGAAGTCAGCGGCTTCGGCTCGTAACGCTTGTCCGGCTGCAACCTCGCCACCTTCGGCTGTAAGAATAATGGCCGGTGGTGGAGTACCTATGATACGAGTACGAAGTTCAATGAGAAAATCGGTGCCGTTCAGATCGGGTAAATTGTAGTCGATCAGCATTAGATCATAGTCTTCTAATGAGCATTGAGTTAAGCCGAACTTCGCGGTTGATGCCCTATCTACCTGATAGTTACAATGTGAATCTTTGCTAAGGTAACGGCTAAGTAAGTGTGAGTAGGCGGTATCGTCGTCAACAATAAGTGTACGAACGAAATCTGCACTATCGGGGTTGTCAGTGTTTTGTTTGCTTGTGGCTAAATGCATGAGGTAGTCCTTGAGTATTGGTACAGTGCTGCCATCTATATGTTATTGCGGTTGCCAGTTGACCGTCGAAGGACCGATGTTTGTGTTTTCTACAGCTACTGAGGTCATGTTGATAATTGTTTTTCCTAGAGCCTCGCTAGAGCTGTCAAGATAGTCAACGCAAGGCTTAAGGTCTTGGTTTATGAGTTGTTCCATTTCCGAAAAAAGTGCTGACGGGACATGCTCTTGATTTCTCACGAGTAAATCATGTAGTACAGTTAGCGTTGTCTGTATTTCCGCTGAGAAGCCTTTGATATTTATCAAAGGGCCTTGAAGATCATGAATAAGTCTTCGTTGGCTCTTATCACTGCCCGAAGTCTTACTGTCATTGCTCGCTGTCACGATGGCGAGCTCTATAGTCACTGTGGAATCTCCCAGCTCATTGAACCCGTGATAGTGGTGGCTTCGATCGCCTCCAGTAGACATGTTGAGTCGAATGGTTTCTCAAGGAAGGCCGAGGCGCCTACCTCTGTTGCACGCTCGCGAAGACCGGGCTTTTTGCTGGCGGTGATAAAAATAATGGGTGCAGCTGAGTGGTTTGGTAGCGACTGTACACGCTCGGCGACTAGAAACCCGTCTCCGCCGGGAAGGTTTATATCAACGATAATCAGATCCGGCTGTTGCGCGACTACCTGTGAAATTGCAGTGATTGCATCGTGGGCAATCGTGCAGTTGTGACCGAAAGATCTGATTCGCATGCCAACGGCAATTGATAGTTTTTTGTCATCCTCTACAAGAAGTATTTTCATGTGATCGCCTTTTATTTTTTTATTGTTATATGCGATGGTGCGCCCGTTTTTATTAAGGTTGCCAGCACGAATCAGCTAAAATGAGTGGGTGAAATTTCACGCTATTGCCGGTTTCTCGCCTCAGTTAAGATCGAATCTGTCACAAAAAACCACAAAAGTGTGCGACAGTCCGCAACCGAAGCGAGTTTACGGCGGACAGTGAGTATCCTTTAGCTATTTCAACTATTACCGATTAGGCCGGACTTATTCACTTTACGAATAACGGGAATAATTGTTTCTATTTCAGCTAATGCGGTTTGGTTGGACTTCGGTTTAACCGACGGAATTGGTTGCGGATTTACCAAAAACACAAAATGAAGTGAAGTAACTCAAAAAAACTTATGCGGCAGTGTTCGGGAAGTTTGGGAGGGGTTGGTATTACTTGGTAAAGATTCTGATGTACACATCAGTCTTCCATCGTGGTTGCTGTTCTTCAATGATATCCGTGGGGTAGTATCGACGCGGTAAACATGAACAGGCGTATGGACACCGCATGACTGTCGGAGGGAGTCTGTAACAAGGGGGCATGGCGTAATTTAAAGTGGATGGCGTCGATCGTTAAATTAGCTAAAAGTACCATGTTGGTATATTCGCGTTAATAAATAACATTGCTTACGAACTTTAAGGTTGTTGGCATTGAAAAGAAAATGTAATGCTTGTTATCCGTTATCTTATCGTCGATGAGTATTGCCTAGCGTAATGTTGTTGAGGATGATACAAGTTTCGCCAAAATCCTTCTGGAAAATGCTCGCGAGAACGGATTCAAGGGCGTGGTAGCGACGAGTGGCGACGCTGGCTTGCTTTGCGCCCAGGAGTATAAGCCAGATGCAATAATTCTGGACATAAATCTGCCTGTGATGAATGGCTGGACAGTGCTTGATCGCATTAAGCATGATGTCAAAATACGACATATCCCCGTGCATATTGTCACTGGCGATGATGTTCGGCAGCGTAGTTTGAAGCAGGGTGCTATCTCATGCCTGCAAAAACCACTGAACGATGATAGCCTGAAAAATATCTTCAGTCATATTGACAGCTTCCAGAAGCAGAAACATAAGCAATTGCTGGTTGTCGAAGACAATGAAAAGCAACGCGCTGCCATCATTGATTTAATTGGAAATGGTGATGTGCATGTTACTGCGGTTTCCAGCGCAGAAGAGGCCAGAGTAAAACTTAGTGAACAGGAATTCCATTGCATGGTGCTTGATCTGAGTTTGCCGAAAGAGAGTGGCTTGTCGCTGATTAAATACATCAAAAAGAACCCGAAGCTGACTAATTTGCCCATCATTATTTATACTGGCAGGGAACTCTCCGCTGAGGAGGAAACGACTCTCAATGCTGTCGCTGAAACGATCATTGTAAAAAACGTAAAATCACCGGAACGATTGCTGGATGAAACCGCTCTTTTCTTGCATCGGGTTGAATCAAAACTGCCTGAGTCAAAGCGGCAGATGTTGCAGCAGGTTCACGAGAACGACCCCCAGCTAAGTGGCAGAACCGTGCTAATTGTCGACGACGATGTTCGCAACATTTTCACACTAACTTCGGTCTTTGAAGCACATGATACCGTTACCTTACATGCCGAAAGTGGCAAGCAAGCGCTTGAGAAACTGAAGCAGCATCCGGAGATAGAAATTGTACTGATGGATATCATGATGCCGGAAATGGACGGCTATGAAACCATGCAACTAATACGTAAGAACAAGAAGTTTAAGTCATTGCCTATCATTGCTGTTACCGCAAAGGCGATGATGGAGGATCGCCAGAAGTGTTTAGATGCTGGTGCATCTGATTACATCGTCAAGCCTGTTGATACGGAGCAGTTGTTATCTCTGGTTCGGGTGTGGCTGTATAAAGAGCGTGGTTAAATTGATCCACTCCATTGTCTGGGTATCCCCGGAGTTATTCTTATATGGTAATTTCTGAATCGAATGAGAGTAGCAAGGCTGACTTGTTGCGGGAGATAGAAATTGATCTACTTTGCGAAGCGATTTATCGGTACTACGGATTCGATTTTCGCCAATACGCGCGTGCTTCGTTAAGGCGTCGTATCGACAATTTGATCACGCTGGAAAATTTGTCGTCAATCAGCCTGTTGCAGGAACGGGTGCTGCATGATCGACAAATGATGGAACGTTTCATACTAAATCTGTCGATTAATGTAACCGCTATGTTTCGTGATCCCGGTATGTATAGATCATTCCGTGAAAAGGTAGTGCCGTTATTACATACTTATCCATCAATTCGAGTTTGGAATGCCGGTTGTTCATCGGGGGAAGAAGCTTACTCCATGAGTATAATGCTAAAGGAAGAAGGGTTTTCCAGTAGAAGCAAAATATACGCAACTGATTTTAATGAAGCTATTATAAAAAAAGCACAAGCTGGCATTATACCAATGAGCGAGATGCAAGAGTATACGGCGAACTACCAAAACGCCGGTGGAAAAAAATCGTTCTCTGAATACTATACGGCCAAGTACGAAAACGCCGTTGTATCGCCGCGGCTGCGCGATCCCATTCTTTTTTCACGACATAATCTGGCCATAGATACTTCGTTTAACGAATTTAACGTTATTTTCTGCCGTAATGTGATGATCTATTTTAATGAAGAGCTACAAGCCCGGGTTCTTGAGTTGTTGCACAATAGCTTGTGTCGGTTTGGCATTCTGGTATTAGGAACCAAAGAAAGCCTTCATTTCACGCCACTTGAGAAACATTACAAAGAGATTGACGCGCACTACAAGATCTACCAGAAGCAGGTGTAGCTCATGGGCGTAAAGCTTATAGTGATTGGAACCAGCCTGGGTGGCCTTAATGCGCTTACTGAACTGTTTTCCTGTTTGCCGGCTAACTTTGTTACGCCCATTGCGGTGGTGATCCACCGTGGTGTGACTGAATTTGACTATTTGATCGATGTGCTGCAAAAAAGCACTGATATAAAAATCATTGAAGCGCGGGATAAGCTGCCGGTTTCCCCAAGCGAGATCGTAGTTGCGCCAGCTGATTATCACCTTTTGATCGATAAAAACTACTATGCGCTTTCGGTCGACGCACCCGTTCAATATGCGCGTCCGTCTATTGATGTTTTATTTGAGTCAGTTGCAGATCAATATGGGGCTGCCGCTATCGGTATTCTGTTAACTGGTGGCGGATGCGATGGTGTGTCTGGTTTGGGGAAAATTAAAGATAGAAACGGTGCCGTATTTGTGCAAAACCCGTTGACAGCCGAAGATCCCGGCCTTCCCCAGGCTGCACTTGATGCAGCTATAGTGACGGATACGTTTTTGGTTGATCAGATTGCGGTGCACTTAATTGCGCTAAGCGATGGTGGCGCGGTTTGATGGTCATTTATAGGTGATTATGCGATTGTAAGTTTTACCGGCTTGTGGATCTAAACAGGGATATGTCGAACAATCCTGTCAACGAATGAACTTGAGTATTCTTTTACTAAGCAATCCGAGGGGTTGTATTGTTGTGCCGCCAGCAGGTGTTTATCATTAAAATAAGCACTCAGAAATATCAGGGGTAGTGTTTTGTGTAGTTGTCGTATGTGCTGCGCCACTTCAGTACCCTCGCCATCGGGCAAATTCCAGTCAATCAATGCGGCAACATGTTTGTCTGTGCTGAATTTTTCGAATGCCTCTGAAACGGTACCAACGACGTCTAAGGCGATATCATTATCAGGGTAGTACTTTTTCAAGCACAGTCTGAATAACTCCACTGTCGCTTCACAGTCTTCTACATAGAAAACACTCAGTGAGTTATTCACTTGAGTCCGCTTTGCTGATGGTGAAATAGAATGATGATCCTTTTCCTTGTTCGGTTGTCGCCCATATCTTGCCTCCATGTCGCTGAACAATCGATCTGGCGATGGTCAGCCCCATTCCAATGCCGGGGTGGTTTTTTTCTGAAACACCGCGCTTCAGGGCGATAAATATCCTGTCTGCCAACTTCTGTTGAAACCCGATACCATTATCCTGAACGCAGAACTGCCAGTGCTGATCCCTTTCTTCTGTTTTAATTGATACCTCTGGCGGGACTTCATGCGATTGATAGTGTAGTGCGTTATGAATGAGGTGATAGAAAAGCAGATATAGTTGACTGTAGTCCCCGATAATTATCGAGGGGCCTTGATAAGTAATTTGTGCGTCGTTGTGCGCAGTAAGCGAAGCTAGCTCTGTCTTAACCTTTGTGATAATTTTATTGCAATCTACCGACACTATTGAATAGTCAGCAGTGATTAATCGTGAATAACCATGAAGAGCCTCAAGAATTTCATTACCTTTCTGCGAACCCTTTACAATCAGATCAAGGTGACGCCTGGTTTTATCATCAAACTGATCACCATGATTCGTTAAAACGATAGTTGCAAATCCTTCAATTTGACGGAGTGGAGCGGCTAGATCGTGTGTTACTGTATAAACAAAATCATGATATTCCGCTTTCACCTCTGCTAGCTCAGTCTGGAGCAGCCTAAGTTCATCGCTCAAATCAATAGACATGAGCTACGCACTTTTTCGCGTAGCGATATCATTTGGCAAGCACACAATATCAACCCAGAAGTTCTCGACGTGTTGCACGACTTCCATGAACTTGGCTGCATTGACTGGTTTTACGATATAGCAATTGGCATGTAGATCGTAACTTTCCACTATATCTTTGTCAGCTTTTGAGCTGGTTAGAACGATGACGGGAATTCTTCTTAAGTCGGGGCTTTCTTTGATGGCTTCTAGTACTTCTCTGCCGTCTGTACCCGGCAAATTCAGGTCAAGTAATACAATATCCGGGGTGGGTGCCTTTTCATTGCCGTTGCGTTTGAAAAGGTAGTCAAGTGCTTCATCACCGTCCATTGCCACTCGTAGGTTATTTCGAAATTTCGCTTCGTCAAAGGCTTCTCTGGTGAGTTCGATATCGCCTTCGTTGTCTTCAACCAGAAGTATTTCAGCCAGCTTTGCGTTCTCTTTCATCATTGATCTCCATGACAGTTGGTTTTAGTAATGTAAAGTGGAAGGTTGAGCCGATACCTGATTCTGATTCAACCCTTATTATGCCACCGTGCTGTTCAACTACTTTCTTGCAGATAGAGAGCCCAACACCCGTACCTGCATATTGGTTTCGGCGATGTAGTCGTTGGAAAACGTCGAATATTTTGGAGAGATGACGTTGCTCCATTCCGATCCCGTTGTCTTTAACAGAAAATTGCCAATGTGTACCTACATCACTCACGCCTACATGCACATGAGGTGACGTGTTGGGTCTTTGGTACTTCAGGGCATTGTTGATGAGATTTTGAAACAGCTGGTACAACTGCGTTCTATTTCCCTGCAGGATCGGCAGCGCATCATGGGTGACCTTTCCGCCGTTACTTTCAAGTGCCGCTCCCATCAGTTGCTTGATGTTGTCGATTAGTGCCATACCATCGACTGTCTCGAGTGGTTGAGTGCTGGTGGATATGCTGGAGTAGGCAAGAATATCCGTAATTAGATTTTGAGCTCGTTCGGCACCATCGGTTATAAACCCCATATACTTTTTCCCCTTCTCATCGTTGGCAAGGTCATCAGATATATGGTGTTGTAGTTTCTCTGTAAAACTGCGAATCATCCGTAGTGGTTCTTGTAGATCGTGTGAACAAACAAAGGCAAAACGTGCTAGCTCTTCATTGGAGTCCATAAGCTTGCCAATTAAATTCTCTCGTTCAACTTGTGATTGCTTGATGTCTGTGATGTCTCTCTGAACGGCCCCGTAATGAGTGATATCGCCAGCTTCGTTTGTTATCGACACCACATTGACATCGACCCAATATGATTTTTTATTTTTTTTGTAGTAAATGAAATCACCACGAAACATTGCGCCTCTTGAAATTGAATCCGTGAGCTCCTTGACCAATGTTTTGTCGGTTAGCTCTCCATGAAGAATGTATGGTGTTTCGCCAACGATTTCGTCGTAGTGGTATCCTGTTTGGAGGGTGAAGGCCTCATTCACGTAAACTATTTTTCGCCGACCAGTTTCTGGATCAGGATTTCTGGCATCGGTGATCATAAATGAATCGTTGGACTTGGCGACAATTGAGCTCAGCATTCTTAGCTCTGATGTGCGTTGCTTTACGAGAGTCTCAACCATTTCCCTGCGTCGAATCAGGTTCGTCAGTCCAACGGCCAGTAACACAGTGAAAAGTACGCCACCAATAAGAATCAACCAGGATAGCCATCGCCCGGGTACATCTACTGAGTTCACAGTAGTGTCAATTTGCCAGGTTCGGCTGGCAATATTTATTGTATCACTGAATGTATATTGTGCATCTGCTACCCTGTCGCCGAAAATGTTTTGTGGGTGGTCGGGCTCGGAGATATCCTGAACACGAATTGCCAGGGCGTCTGGTTCACTGGCAATTACGTCAGCGATAAGGTCCTCAGCACGGAGTACCATTAACGTAAACCCCTTTACGTTGTCAAATTCCCCTGTGTCAATTGACTCATGGACCGGTGATTGATAATAGATGGGATAGTAGACATGCAATCCAGACTGCGACGCGTTTTCCTGTTTTAGAGTAATCGGTGGCGTGGCTACTTTATTGGCGGTGCGACTCGCGTTGGTCAGTGCCGCTAATTGCTGATTGTTTGATGAGAGGTCAAATCCAATCGCTTTTTCGTTACCTTCAACGGGCTCTGCATAATGAACCGGAAAGTAATAATCACGAGGACCCGCTGGCACCAATGTATCCCCGGTGTCCAGTTCTAGAATAGAAAAACCATCGGAACCGTCTTTGCGTGCCTGGCTCTCATAGTCAGTCCGCTCACTTAACGTGACATTAGGAATCCATTGCAGTGCTTGAATATTTGGATGATCAGCAAGAAGGGGGGTGACATAAATATTGAAATCCTGCCTGCTGACTATATTGGACGCGTCGAAGAATGCTTTTGTTGAATTCAATACTTGCAAATGCCTGTCGAAAGACTCACGTAGGGTTTTTACCTGTCGCTTGCTGTTGGACAATATATCGTTTTCAAAAACAGCTTTTTGATTGTTGAAAACCAATAAAAATGCAGTGACACTGGCTGCCAGGCCCATTGCGGAGACCAGTATGGGCATGGCGTAGGCCCGTCCGAATGGGATCTTATCCCACGTGATATTGTCACGACTGATAAGACTCCGGTAGCCAAATAAGGTAAACAGTAGAAATGAAATACCCAGCCCAAAGAGCAAGACAGAAAAAACTGTATTCCTTAGGGACTCTTCTTTTTCTTTAATGACCGCATCGTCAGTGATGTAGATAAATGTTAGATTCGGGTGAGAAATATTCACAGTATTTTTTCGTGCAATTTTTATATGACTGCTCTCGGTATGTACGGTCATATGTTCCTGCACCAGCTGAAAAGCAACGTGATCATGAGATTGTGAAACAAATACGTGAGTTAACGATACTTTGATTTCAGCACTCAACACTCCTTCGATGGAGGTGTTGTAGATAATGGGTATTGATAATTGGAAGGTGAATTGATCACCCTGCTGGCTGAGTAGTCGAAAATAGAATGGGATACTGCCATTAAGTAGTCGATCAGACCATGGGCTTCCTTCTATATAGGTGCCGTGAAGATCGTCAGTGGTTTGTATTAATACATTTCCGGCGATATCCTGCAACAATAGTCGCGCGCTATTACCACCAATTACAACGTTTTCGAATAAATCCAAAAGAACTGGATTGCTGCCGTCAGACAACATTGCCGCATTAACAAGGCTGGGGAATGTCGCGAGGTCTTGAAGGATAGATTTTTGACTATTGACAAAGTTAGTAAATAGCTCTGCCTGTAATTCCAAGCCGACTTTGGTATCCTTACTGTGCTGAGATTCGAGTGTTTTGTTGATTTCTGGAATAATGACTAAAGCTGTTAATAGCATAGTGATTAGGAAAAATGTAATTCCAAAGATTGCAATACTTCGGAAAAAAATAATTTTCTCTGATGTTTTTCTCACCATAATGATCCCCGTGGACTTAGTCTAATGAGATCACTATTTCGTTATTTCTTCCGTACTTTCCCATGCAGTAGTTCTCACCATGTAAAGCCTCGTGAGCATTGTAATTGGTGTTTTCATTGAATTTAGAAAATGGCTTTGTGTAAGTTTTTACCAATCCTTTAACAGGGCGATCTATATTTTCCAGAGCCATACGAATCGTTCTTCGATCCTGCTGCATATTCCCGGTAAGACCTGATTGCTTGATCGACTGAATTAATATTTTCGTTAGATCATAGGCGTGGATAAATCCGACAGCGGCTTTCAAGTCATTCGGTGTCTTAATGGCATTTTTAGAATGGCTCTTCAGTTGCGCAAAAATTTGTTTTGAAAATTTGCTTTGTTTTTGGTTTGTAAAGGCATAGCATGTTTGTATGAAATGCAGATCAAGTCCTTCTCTATCCGAAGCGGTCACTACATCGTGAAAATTGCCGCCGGTGATTCCCCAATGACTGATAATCGGTATACGTGTCTCGGCGGGAAGATTTATCATTTCTTGTGCGATGACAGCACCTTCAAGAGCGTTGCCGACCAGCACAATGCAGTCGTTGCCGTTCTCGATAATTTCACGTAAAATTATGCGGGCTCCCTGGTTCTTTAGATTCCAACTAAAGCGTGTAACCTCCGGATCAGAAATGTTGTATTGATCCAGAACTGTCCCCATGCTCAGTAGGTTTGAGTCTCCCCATGGGGTCTCTTCAAGTAGTAGGTGTGGGCTTTTGCAGTTCTGGTTATTTAGCGCAAACTCAATAATAACCGGGGCCGCTTGAGTATCGTCTACCGATAGACGAAATACCCAGTTGTCACCATCTGGATAACGGGTGATAGGGCCTCCGGCGGCCCAAGGCACAAGTGTGAGTGCTTCGTTCTCATTGATATAGTCCCGATTTTTAATCAATGGTGGCGAGTGAATGCCTGAATAGATAGCTAGTGCTTTAGGATCACTAATAAATTCTTGGTAGTTGCGCTTGCTGCGTATTACGTTGCCGCGGTGATCCAGGTATTTAAAAACTATTTTAAAGCCTTCAATTTCATTATCAATTTCGGCAAAAGCTACCTCGATACCTTTTTGAATAGCCGCAGATGATTCCCAATGGTTTGATATGTCAGCATCCTGATAGATATGTATAGTTCTGTCATCTGCCGTCGTCTGTAATGGCAGTAACATAAAATAGATTATGATATACAGGTGCTTCATCTTGATGATGTTCCAAATCGTTAAGGAATGATGATGAATATTGATGTGTTGGTAACTTAGTTTAGTCTGTACCCTAGTCTAAATCCGCCAAAGTGCTTTTTGTTGACATAGACTGGTGCAGACATATCAAACATTATCGCCCCGGTATCCCGTCGATAAATTTGCAGCATAAATGGCTTGATGTGCTTGCCAACAGTTCTGCCCACATGGTCTTCGAATATACGCTTGGTTCGGTTACCAGTGATATCAGTGTCTTTATGGCCTGTCAGTGGTTGGCAAAACATATTGTTGTGAGTGGGTACGTATCCGTTTGCGTCGGCAAGTATCGCGAACACAACATCGGGATATTGCTTTAGAATTTCTTCTTGTATTGTGGGCAGCTGTTGATCGCAAAAGGCGTCGAAACCTGTGTTGTACTTTTTCGGGTTTGTCGAAGGAATCTCTAGATACTTTATGTCGAATAGATCTGACTCAGTGATCTGTTTATTAGCAAGTCCACTCTCGAGCAACGGTCCGATGTAGCTCGCAGCTTCTTGAGCCAACTGAGCCATACTTTTATGAACACGGTGCATGCTGGTTGCTGGTGGCAGATAGAAGGTTGATACTGTGTTACTCATATAATCTGCGGAGTACGATAACTCTTTGGCAATACTGCCTACCTCTGCAGAAATTTTAGAGTTCTCTTCACCGAATGAAAATAGCCTGTTAATCGTATTATCTACCTGCTCCAGCTTCTGGTTCTGGAAGTCACTTGTGGTAGAAATTTGCTGAATCTGCTCTTTGAACACATCTACCTGATCACTAATTTTTTGCATATTGTTTTGGGCATTCACTACGGCATCCATTCCCGAGGCAATGCTTGCTGCAGAGTTCGATACATTGTCACGGATTTCTTTCGCTGCATCAGCGGACCGCTGCGCAAGAAGTCTTACTTCGCTTGCAACAATAGCAAAGCCCCTACCATGCCCTCCTGCTCTTGCTGCTTCTACCGATGCGTTCAGGGCCAGTAAATTAGTTTGAAAAGCTATTTGATCGATTATCTCAGTGAATTGTGTTATTTGAGTTGAGTGTTCAGAGATATCGTCCATTGCACTGACGACTTCCTGCACCGCAGTCTGTCCCGCTAACGTATCCTGTTTTGCAATATCAGCTGTATCGTTTAATGCGATACTCAATTTGGTATTGCTTTCTATAGCCTGGTTTAATTCACGATATTGCTGGCGGACACGTTCCATCAAATCGTTAAACGCGTCTGATTGTTCGGCGAGCTCACTAATGCGAGGTAAGCAGCTAACAATGTATTTACTGTTCTCCTGTGTTTGAGAAATAACGGCCGTGATGTTACTCATCATGGTTTCAAGACTGTTTTTCATTTCAACAGGGGTAACAGTGTTAGCTGTGCGTAGTGCCGATTCGATATCGCAGTCGGCAATTTGCTGGATAATCTGCGCTATTGTATCGACTGAAAATGTTTCGTGCGAAGGCTGATTACCTTGTGTTGTATGAGCATTCGCTACAGCTAAATTTCTTTTCATTATCTTTTCTTATGTCTTCCGGGTTGACAAAAAAATTGCATCCAACAAGGCTTTTCAGCGAAGTCCTGCTTCATTGCTGAAAAGCAATATCGAGTCCATGGTTTCGTTGTGCTTATTGCTATTCCAATAGTTTTCGTTGACTTGAAAGGGCGATTTTGATGTGGAAAAATAGTAGCTGAAATTCTAATTGTGTAATTTAGGTCTAATCGATCATAGAAAGAATTTTCATTTAAATTAACTGGTTAGTAGGTAGATAAGGAAATATTAAACTGTTAGTTTTGATCTATTAATGTTGACAATATAGAAGCTCAATGTTTGTCTGTAAGGTAATGCGGTAGGTAGGGCACCTAGGTAGTTTTTGTGTGTTAATGGAGGCAGGCTGTTCTAGTGCCGAGTGTATAGAGCAAGTTTTAGTTATTTTGTATTAGTGGTGTCTATTTCAAACAAAAGGAAGTATGAATATATTTTATCCGAAATTTGCAATGCTGCCCGGTAACGGAAAAGTATTTCGTGGGGGCGTAAATGATCTAGAATGCAAACAGTAAGCTTATTGCAGTAGATTGCGACGGAACGCTTTTTGGTTTTAACTCTTTACCATCAAAAATAACTTGTAGTGCAGTTCAGCGGCTTGTTGATGCCGGACACCAAATTGTGGCAGCGACCGGGCGCAGCAGGCTGACTGCCTGTGATCGGTTGGTGTCAGTGCCGGGGCTGCGATATGTGATT
>JALZUP010000243.1 GCA_023301505.1 Robiginitomaculum sp. | reverse complement strand
AGCCCCCTTTTATTTTAAATAAATTGTGCAAACATGCCGTCTTTAGCCAGCGCGGCACAGGCAAAGCCCTCCCTAATGAGCCATTAAAAATGCGTGCCGCCTCTGCAGTGCTGACCGCATAAAGCTTAGCCCAAACGCATAGATGCACATTAACCAATAGATGTTGCATTTAGGCCACATATTTATTTCGCGAAAACAGGCAAACTCACGTCAAAACTCTCTAAAAACACGTCAAATAATGCATAATCATGGTTAATTTAGCCTTAAAATCACCAATTTTGCACAATTTATAGTCAATTCGGTCAAAGATTGGCACAATAATTATGCGCCAAGCGTCAAATATCGCCAGAACATCAATTTCAAATTCCCTCTTTGCTTCACTGTTGTATTCCTCAGTTATTGCATACAAAACACCCACAGCGGTTCAGAGTGAATCGCCCTTATGGAGAGAGTAAAAATGAACATTAAATCCCTTATCAGTACAGCCGCTATTGTTGCCGGCATGTCTGTTGCCGCACCAGCTGCAAACGCATTCGATTATAACGATATTGACTGGACTGTGACTGCTGACGTTGTGTCAGAATATGTATTCCGCGGAACTACACTAGGTTCAGAAAGCACACAGCTTGGCCTTCAAGCTGACTATAACAACTTCTATGTTGGCACATGGACAAGCAATGCTTTTGGCGAAGAAAGCCTACTTTCTACTGACGAGCTTGACATTTATGCTGGTTACGGTTTTGATCTGCCTTATGGCTTCACCGGCGATGTTGGCGGAACAATTTATCACTACCCACAACTAGGCGACCTTTTTGACTTTGGCGACGATCTTGGTTCTCCTATTTCTCTGCCAGTTACGAATGATGATGCCAGCACATTTGAACTTTTCGCCGGCGCTACATATGACCACGCATTATCACCAACTGTATATGCATATTATGACACTCTGCTTCAAAGCTTCACACTTGAAGGTACTACAGCATATACATATCCGCTCACACCTAGCTTCAACCTAGACCTTAACGGTACACTGGGTTATGTATCGCTAGATAACGCTACAAACTTTAGCGGTGGCGACAACTTTACGAGCTACATCTATGGCGCACTAGGCGGCAATGTTTCATATCCGTTTGCGGAATCAACATCTGCTTATATCGGCATTAATGGCGGTTTCTCATCAGAAGATACATTCGTTGACTCTGGTGATTCATTTGAAGATTTTGAAGCTAATGGTAGCTTCACTACAGACAGCTCAGACACAGTTACGTTCTGGGTTGGAACTGGTATTTCACACAGCTTCTAAGCTAAACCTTAATAGCTAATAGAAAGCGGCCTATCTTGCGATAGGCCGCTTTTTTATTGCTTAAATTAAAAAGATAAGAGCCGCTAAAAAGATAAGCGCCTCATTAAGCTACGCCCATTAGCCCTCACCCATTATACGCCGCGCCAGTTGGCGTTATAAATTGCGACCAATGGCCAAGAATTTGCTGCGCCGCGCCTCTAAGAGCTGCTGTGCGGGCATAGCTAAGAGTTCCGCGAGCTTTTTATCAACCGCCTTGCCGACTGTCTCGACAGCGCCTGTAACATCGCGGTGCGCCCCGCCCATAGGCTCTTTAATAATCTGATCAATCACGCCCAGTTTTTTCAAATCCTGCGCAGAGATTTTCATGGCTTTGGCCGCGTCTTGCGCGCGCGTACTATCGCGCCACAATATAGACGCACAGCCCTCAGGTGAAATAACGCTGTAAATGGAATGTTCTAGCATCATGACGCTATCGGCCGTGGCAATAGCCACCGCGCCGCCTGACCCGCCCTCGCCTGTAATGACCGACACAAATGGCACGGTCAAGCCCAAGCCGCAATCAATAGAGCGGGCAATGGCCTCGGCCTGTCCGCGTTCTTCTGCGCCGCGCCCGGGAAAGGCTCCCGCCGTGTCTACAAATGAAATGAGCGGCAAAGAAAACCGCTGGGCAAGCTCCATAAGACGCACGGCTTTGCGGTAACCTTCAGGGTTAGCCATGCCGAAATTATGCTTTAGCCGCGCTTGAGTATCCTTGCCCTTTTCATGGCCCATGACAACAGCTGGACGGCCCATAAAGCGGCCTAGACCGCCCAATAAGGCATCATCATCGCCAAATTTACGATCGCCAGATAAAGGCGAATAATCCGTCACTAAATGCGCTATATATTGGGAAAAATGCGGCCGCTGAGGATGGCGCGCCACTTGGGTTTTCTCCCAAGGACCAATCTTGCTATAAAGCGTCTCAAGCTGCGTCTTAGATTTTTCTTGTAGTTGATTGATTTCTTTAGATAAATCCGCTCCATCACCATTATCTTGCAGGTCAATAAGATCATCGATCTTACTTTCCAGCTCAGCAATAGAACGTTCAAAATCAAGATAGGTGCGCACGGCAACACTCATAGCAAATAGCCTTTAACTTATAGTGCGGGAAATATAGCGATTACGCCCATCGTCACAAGTTAAACTTATGACATTAGCCGCAAGTTTGCTCTCAATTTAGCTTATCGGCTAATGGATGTTTGGTCAGCACCAATTCTTTAAGCCGCTCTTCTAGCACATGGGTGTAAATTTGCGTTGTCGATATATCGGCATGCCCCAATAAGGCCTGCACGCTACGTAAATCCGCCCCGCCAGATAAGAGGTGAGTAGCAAAGGCATGGCGCAAAACATGGGGCGACACTTTTGAAGCAGATAATCCCGCCTGCACGGCTAAGGCCTTTAAAAGCTGAGCAAAGCGCTCGCGCGTCATATGCCCTGACTTTCCGCGCGATGGAAACAGATAAAGCGCCGCGCGTTTGGCGGCATTGGCCTTACTCTCATCGCTTTTGTCTTTCTCTGTGGCCATTTGGGGAAGCGTGCGCGCACGTACATCTCTCCATGCCTGTATAGAGCTAACCGCACTTGGCGTTAATGGCACAATACGCTCGCGTCCGCCCTTGCCCTTAATGAGCAAACACTGATCTTGCCGCTCTGTGGCCCGTAGCGGCAACCCTACAAGCTCGCTGACCCGCAAGCCAGCGGCGTAGAGAATTTCAAGCTGGCATAAAAGGCGAATGCCTTTAACGCTCTTATCCTTGCTCGCAGCCTCAAAAAGTGCGTCAACATCGGCGATGCTCATAAGCTTAGGTAAGGGCCTGCCCTGTTTCGGCCCTGTTAAATTCATGGCTGGATCATCTTTGCGAATGCTGTCTAATTGCAAAAATTTGTAATATTGCTTCATTGCCGAGAGCTTGCGCGCCGCCGTGCTGGCCGCCAGCCCGTCCGCGGCATAACTCGCTAGCACAGCCTCCAAATCTTCGGTTTGCGCACGGGCGATTGGACAAGACAGCCGCTCTGACACATCGACCAGATCACGACGATAAGCATTTAAAGTATGAATAGAAGCGCCGCGCTCGGCGCTCATCATCTCTAAAAACACCTCAATCGTCATAATATTATAGCCTTGTTGAGTGCTCTAAGCCGTGTTGTGAGCCGTATTGTGAGCCTCGCTCTGACATCTTATTGCAAATAATCTTCTGCAGCCAAGCGGCCCGCATAATCTTGCAAGCCTGCCGCGCTCAATGCGGTGAGTACGCTAGATAAATCATCAGCGCGCAGAGATTGCGGCCCGCCTTCCCCTAATATTGCCGCAGCGCGCAGCGCCGTTTCCGCCTTTGAGCCGCGCGTTGCAGCCGCGCGAAGCACTAAAAGCGCGCCAGGGTTGGCGGCTCTGCCCGTCAGCCGTCCATTATAATTACTCAAAACATGGGCTGCATCATCAGATAGGCGCGCGCCAAGACCAACCGCGATAAATACATCCCGTATAGCGCGGCGCTGATCTGCACTTCCTGCAAGGCTTTCAGTCAGGCGCGCCGTCATTTGGGCACCTAATGTGCCTAGAACAAATCCATTGCCCAAAGCATCTGAAGCCAAGGCTGTGCGTTCTTTGAGCGGGTCATCTGGGTCAATTGAATCATAGATCGTGCGAAGCGCATTCAAATCACCGTCCAGCACCGCCATTTTTACAAATATAGCCGGATTATATTGCGCGCCAATACTGGGCGGTATGATCGCCAGATCAGGCGCGAGATTGCGCGCCATAACTTCAAAAATTCCGGCATCTTCGGCGCGCTCCAAAAGCTCGGCTGCCACACGCGCACCTACGCCCGCATCTGTTCCCGTTTTGACAATGCCGTAAAGCTTGCCCCAAGCGGAGGCTGATGGATCAGCCAAGGTTTGCTCAAAGTCAAAAAAGCCTCCGGGGTTTTCCTCCTCGCTGGGCGCGTTCACCGTCGCCAAAGCCGTAAGGCGATCACTAAAGGCTTGTGGATCTAGATCAGCTGCATCGGCGATAAAGGCGCTCAGCGGGTCTTGGGTGTTCGCGCCGCTCCCTTCGCTGTGTTGCGCATAAGACAGCATAGCTAATAAAAGCGGATTGCCCCCCGCATTAATGGCTTCACTATCGCCCAGCCCTGTCAATTGACGCAAAGCACTATAAAAGGCCGCATCCTCATGGCCACTGCGTTCTAATAAATCGGCAGTGAGTTCGGCAGCGGCAATTTCGCCGCGCGTGACATGGCAAAAACTGCGCAGCTTGGCCCAAAAAGGCTCAGCGCGCGCATCTTCGATTGTATCCGCGGTAAAGCAGGCATCCTCTATCTGGCCAGAGCTAAGGGCATTATTGACTTTGATATGCTGCCCTGCCGCGCTGGCGGCGAGTTGAGGCTGAGACGCTAAAAGCTGCTCTGCCTGCGCGCCCATTTTCATTTCTGATAGTTTTCCCAGCCGCGCAGCAAGATAGGTCTCTTGATCTGGCCCGCCAGAATGCCCGCCTTCAGGCGGAGTGCCGCCCGACAAAAGCGCCGCTGAAATTAAGCCGCGCGTCGCTGGTGAGACAGAGTTAGCAGGAACAGCGTCTATAATTTCTGTAGCCGTGAGGGCCGATGTTCCTGACCATAAAGTCGGATCCAAACCACCCTGCCCAAAATCAAGAAGGCCTGTATCATAGGCCTGCGCCGAGCCAAGGCTTTCCTCGACAATAGAGCCGAAAGGCACAGTCTGGGCCGCCGCATTCGGCATCTGCGTCACAGCCATAGATGTGAGCCCAGCCATCAGCGCCGCCGCGCAAATATTTGATCTCAATTTCAACCCCTGTTTGGCCACAAAATGACGAGAAAAAATTAGCATTGCAATATCCTAGCTCGGGAAATTATCTTCAAGGGTCAGCGTCACCGCTTGCGGGTTTGCATCTTCTGGCCCTGTCCCAGAGAGTAAAAAAGCAAAAACTGCAATAATCACAATAATCAACGCCGTGACAAATAATCCGAATTTTTTCAATTTAAACTCCTGAATGACTCATATGGCTTTGACCGCTCTTAAACGAAGACACGAAACAAAGACGCGCCCAATGCCGAATAGATATTGAGAATGTGGCGATTTGCAGACATAGTGCAAGCATGAAACATAATAAACTCATATTGATTAGAGAAATTGAGGGCAATGACGTAATGCAGCCGCCTTTCTTTATGACGATATATAAATTTAGACGATAGACATGCCCAGACGCCGCAAAACAAAAGACCACAGCAATATAAAAATTGCGCCAGACTCATATATAGCTCAAAATTCCATTGCCATGGTGGGCATGATGGGCGTTGGCAAAACAACTGTGGGCCGCAGGCTTGCCAAAAAACTCGGCCTTCCTTTTTATGATTCTGATGATGAAATCGAAAAAGCATCAGGCCGCACTGTTGCAGGATATTTCCGTGACCACGGTGAGCAAGCCTTTCGCGATGGCGAGACAAAGGTGATAGAACGTCTCATCACTGGCCCGCCTATACTCTTAGCAACAGGCGGCGGGGCTTATATCAATGACGCAACACGGGAAATTTTAAGCTCTAATGCGACCACAATCTGGCTAAAAGCTGATTTCAAGACGATTATGGCGCGCGTCTCGCGCAATAAAAAACGCCCGCTCTTAAATGTAGAAGACCCAGCAGGCACGTTAAAAAAATTGATCGATGAGCGATATCCTATATATGCCGAGGCTGATATTACTATAAATGCCAATCGCGGTCCCCATAC
>JALZUP010000242.1 GCA_023301505.1 Robiginitomaculum sp. | reverse complement strand
TGCCTGAACCACTCGTAAAACAGTCCACATTCAAGCAAAACCGGTATTTTCGTTCACCTCTGCTCTATTCACCCTGCTTCGTTTCATAAACCAATTTTCTAAATATGTCCGCTCTTTGGAAATCGTGCTGTTAATTATGGGTGTCCGCTTAACTTACTATGGGTGTCTATGTGAATGTTACCTGTTTTTGAGTAAGTGATTTACCAGACAAGTGCTACCCCATATGGAAAATACTTCTTATCTAGCTTCTTGCTCAACCGGTCAAGATAATTGTCGTCTGACCGGACAGGTGAATTGTCGCCGAACATTTCCAAATATGTGCGTTCTTTGGAAATCGCGCTGGTAATTATGGGTGTCCGCTTAACTTACTATGGGTGTCTATGTAAATGTAACTTACTATGGGTGTCTATGTAAATGCTGCTGTAATTTTCTTTCTTTGGAAATC
This sequence comes from Robiginitomaculum sp., assembly GCA_023301505.1. Taxonomy (GTDB): domain Bacteria; phylum Pseudomonadota; class Alphaproteobacteria; order Caulobacterales; family Maricaulaceae; genus Robiginitomaculum. The sequence goes on along the minus strand of JALZUP010000242.1, from coordinate 11,083 downwards.
GTGCTGTTAATTATGGGTGTCCGCTTAACTTACTATGGGTGTCTATGTAAATGTTGTGTATATAAATGTTGTTGTGCAGTTTTCATGATGATGCTAAGTGAAACCATTGGGCATTGTCCATGGAACTTACTATGGGTGTCTTTGTAAATCACCTTGCTCGCTTCAGCGGTCGTCAAAAATAACACTAATAACTTATGCGCGGCTCCACATTCTTCAATGCCTCAAATATCGCATTGACAACCTTTGTTCTATTACCAAACAGCCCTTCAGGCCCACCGCCATGCAAGCTAATAAAAGGTGACTCATAAAGCGCATCAGGCTCTATAGTGCCGCGGGAGGTAAGTTGATCAATTATCATCTCTACGAAGCGTATTTGCTTAGCCGTCAGGCTTTCATCATTTAAAAACTCTGAAAACGCTTTTTGCGCAGCTTTGCGATCCAGACCGACCATCCTTAAAACCAGATGCGCCAGTGACAGTGATTCACTTCTTTCAAGCATTCCTGCCAGAAGATCCTGACCATCGACTTCACCGATTTCGATCAGTTTCTGTTCAAGCCCTGCTAACTCTGTTTGCGTGACTGGCTCATGGCTTCGCAGTCGTTTTATTACCTTTTGATCCAGATGATCAGTCAGGTAACTCTCTACCTTTCGACGGTACTGCTGGCTGGTCATGTTAGGCATTTCAATCGGCTCCATGATTCCTGAACCGGTAATTTCATCCTTGAAATCGGTGTAAACTATTTTGCGTTCCTGTTTATCAAGGAAAGGCACAAGTTCACGCAAACGCAGGCGCAATTCCTCTAACAGATTAAGATTTATACCCTCCCAGAAAACAGTTTCCTGCATGGCCGCCAGATAACTCAATTGGTCTTTCACGGCAGGAATGTTGGTTTTCACCTCCAGTGCGCTGGCAATTTCTACCACACGTTTTCGATTTTTTTCATAGCCCGCTTTGTCGTCCAACAACAGGGCAAGCTGCATACGCAGTGCGATCAAATCAAACATGCGTGATTTAATATCATCGCGTTTCAGCTCGCTGGGTAATCCAGCAACGTTGTTCTGTAAATCTATAACATCTTCATCGCTTAGCTTGTCCCACTTTGTCTGCGTCTGGAACTTACGAACCGACTCAAGCTGAGTTCTTACAATAAAGTTCTCCGGGTTCATCGCAGATACTTCTGCATACAACAGCGCGGACAAGCCTTTTGCCAACCCGCCAAGGTCGTCCACCTCGGGGGTTTTGCGCACGCCAGACAACAACTCCACCCGCTCAAGGAACAAACGCGTGCCCAGTGGCACCGCACCTGTGCCTTCTATACCGTTCGGGTTTTCTTTGAAGAACTCAAAGTTGAAACAGAAGTCGAATATTCTAAAATCCTTTTTGTCATCCCCAGGTCCAAACAGATCTGGACACAACCTTGTGCCCCGCCCGATCATTTGCCAAAACTTGATTTTAGAATACACAGGTTTAAAGAACACCAGATTCGCTACTTCCGGCACATCGATACCAGTGTCTAGCATGTCAACGGAAAGAGCAAGGTGCGGGTCTTTGTCTCTTACTGAAAAGTCTTCGATCAGTGATTGTACGTACGGAGCTTTGTGATCTATCACTCTCGCAAAGTTACCTTTATATTGCGGATAGTGTTGGTTAAAACGCTCTTCAATAAATTCAGCGTGCTTGCGGTTGCGGGCAAAGAGTATGGTTTTAGCTAACAGGTCTCCACCATCAACATAGTGGCCGTTCATCATTAAATACTTTAATACCTGATCAACCGTGTCTGCATTAAACAGCCACTTGTTGATCGCACCGGCGTTCACCTGAGTCGGCATGCCATGCTCGTCTACATCATCCCCCCAGTCCAAACTTTCCCAGTGTAATTTTTCTTCTTCACTGAGCGAGTCATAGTCAATACCATCACGCGGAAATTTCATTTCCACCTGATCAACTTTTGGCGGCACCAGAAATTCATCACTGACTGCCGTTTCCAGTTCATAGGCATCGGTTGGCTCACCCAGCGTCAGATCAAATAGTTCATAGGTGTTTCTATCTACCTGCTCGCGCGGTGTCGCTGTCAACCCGACCAACAGTGAATCAAAGTAGCGAAAGATCTCACGGTAGCGTTCGTACACTGAGCGGTGCGCTTCATCAATAATAATCAAATCAAAATGACCCACACCAAAACGTGCTTCTCCCCCTTTGGTGTCATCGATCAAACCCATCATCGTGGGATATGTTGATGCATAAACGCGCCCTGTTGCTTCTTTGTCTGTCACCAGATTCACCGGGCTTGATTCCGGTAAATGATCTTTAAAGGCGTTGATTGCCTGCCTCACCAGAGACACACGATCTGCAAGAAACAAAGCCCGCTTCACCCAACCTGCGCGTTGCAGTACATCTACCAGTGATATCGCTGTACGCGTTTTGCCTGTACCTGTAGCCATCACTAGCAAGGCTTGCCGCTTGCCAACAACAAACTGCGCTCCAATGCTACCAATAGCGCGCTTTTGATAATAGCGATTACTGATTTCGTCTTTAATTTGCTTTACATCAATAGGCTCACGACCTTTACGCCGATGAATCAGTGAAGCAAGCTCGTCTTTCTTGTAAAAGCCAGAGACTTCCCGCGGTGGGTAGGTACTGTCATCCCAAATGAAGTGCTGATAACCATTGCTATAAAAAATCACCGGGCGCTGTTGATGCATTGTCTCCAGGCAATCGGCATACAGTTTTGCCTGCTGCTGGCCGGTCTTCGCATCAACGGTGGTTTTCTTTGCTTCAACTACCGCAAGGGGTTTGCCATCGTCCCCCCACAACACATAGTCGGCATAACCGATGCCACTGTCAGACGGCATACCGGTAACTTCATACTCACGATCATGCGGCTGACCAAGTGTCCATCCGGCACGCCTGAGCTCAAGGTCAATAATGCGCTTACGGGTTTCAGCCTCGTTCCAGTCATGGGTTTCCGGTACGGCATCATTCTCGGCTTTAGTCTGCTCTATTTGTTTTTGCAGCGCTTCAAGCTCTAATGCCTGCTCTACCAGCTTTTCATCTAGCTGGTCCTTCTCTTGTTTCAGGCGCTCCAGTTCTTTTATATCAATGGGGGCTGCAGGCGATGCATTAGTGACTGCAATTGCCTTATTATATTCAACACCCTTAAGCTCTTTCGCTCCCTGACGAAGGTAACTGCGACCCGCCCAGTAAGCAACGTGGTAAAGCTCCTGCACTACCTGCGCCGCTTTATCTGATTGCTGCTGCTTATTGCTATGTACTGCATCGTTACCAGACTTACGTATGTATTCCATCTTTTGCCAGACAACATCTGGCACTAACTCTAAAAATGATTCACCGGTGATGTAGCTATCAAGGTTTTGCCTGGGCGGCGGACTGAGTGTTTTATCTAGCTTGTAGATGCGCTTGATCAATCGCTCAAGTGCGTGTCTGGCGTGAAAAAGTGCTGCACGAGGATCGCCAAGTGCATGCAGCTCTGCAAAGGTGGCACTTTCCGCTATTTGCGGAAATTCCTGTGCGAGAAAAGCGAAGTTAGGAGAGGTATCCATTATTTACTGCCACCCGATTTTTCTGTATTCAATCCACACACACTGGCAAGTGCCACTATCGTTTTACGCACAATTTCAAGGCTTGAGCGCCGGAATTCACTGGCCGGCGTCGCTGTTATGGCCAAAGATAAGCAATCCCGCTCCGTTAGACCACTAATGCCATTATGAGCGGCGCTAGCCCCCGTATGACTAGAGTTAGTGTCCTTACGGCTGAACCTAGCGAGCTTCAGTGCCGGCTCTTCAAAACCTATAGAGATGCTCTGCGGAAAATCGGCTATTGTTGACTCATCACTCATGATGTCATCAAATAAAAATCATCACTTACTTCATATAACATATTGATATTATTTCACATTTTAGAACACAAGGTTATCAAAATTGCAGATCATCAAATAACTATCAAATAAGATCAGGCCCGGAACGATATGTTAGCGTGCTTTCTACCTTGGTCCACGTCAAACGGTTTTATCAGGTTTTCTTCCAAGGTATCTTTAATAATTCGAGAGGCAATTGCCATATTCTTCTTTTCTATTCCAAAGCGCTCTCGAAGACTAGAACTTGTCATCGGATCTCTCTCCACAGAACGCAGTGCAGCGTGCAGATAGCACGCTCGAACGTTCTCCTTGCTGTCCATTTCGTTTAACGGTTTGTGAGCAAACAAGACGGCGCGTGTTGAGTCTTCCGGAGTCTCAAAACAGATACTCTTGATCAATTGCTCAACTGCGTGTCTAGCATGAAAAAGTGCCGCACGTGGATCGCCAAGTGCATGCAGCTCTGCAAAGGTGGCACTTTCCGCTATTTGAGGAAAGTCCTTTGATAGAAAGGCGAAGTTTGGCGAGATTTCCATAGCGTTACCGGTTACTCAACGACTGCAAACCAAGTTCGGTTGCGCGGTATGCCTGTCGCTCATGATTAGGTTGTTGCGGAAATCGCCATTCAAGCAATTTTTCTTGCAACATTGAGCCTATTAGCCGCTTTCTAAGGCTCTCGGATTCTCTTCCCAACAGCTCAGATAGTTGATTCAGCATCAAAAATCGGTTATCGCATAGTCTAATAATGACATCTCTCGATAAAGAAGGATCAGAACGGCGAACCGTACGAACCGGCTCTGCAATTGCCTCAAGTTTAGCCCAAACCTCCTCAGAGATTGGATCTTCGTCAGCTTTGACTTCGTTAGCACGTGAGCTCGTATCACTAGGACGGGAGCTGACCTCGCTAGGACGGGAGCTCTGCCTGTTAAGACGGGAGCTTGCGCCATTAGAACGGGAGCTTAATTCGCCATCAAATTCGGGCACAGCTCTATCGATTGGAGTCCGATTCGGCAGACGATAGGTAGTGGCTGGCCCTCGCCCATCAACAAGCAAAAAGCCATCTTGAACCAGGCTTTGTAGCAACATGGTGATATCCCTCGGATGAAGCTCACATATCTGCTGTAAGCGCGTGTTTGAAACATAGCCCTCAACTTCCGCAGTAGCCAACGCAATACGCGAATGCTCATCCAATTGCTCAAAGCAATCGCCAAAATCAGCAGCCAGAGTCTTCAGCACTTCCTCCGGCAATAAACTAACCGTACGAAGTCTCATCAACGTTACCACTGGTTGATCTTTCTCCCACAGCTCAGGTGGACGGTAATGCTGTGAGTTCCAGTGCTGCAGAACACGTGGGATCCCTGAACCTGCCTGTTCCCCTAAACCAATCAAGCTGAACATCTTTTGCAAACTACGATTGCGACAATCACTGGTACCTCCCCTAAGCGCATCAGCTATAGGTACCCGCATGTGTCCGGGGTTGCGAAACCCAAAATAACCAGGGGCCTTAACGACTAGCACCGAAGCTCGCTCTGAATAATCGGCATGTACTAAAGCATTAACCAGCGCTTCACGTAACGCTTTGTGTATAGGGGTATCGTCCTGGCGCTGATCACCCTCCAGCTTGAACGGCACTTTCAAATCACGATATAGTCGCTGTGTTACTGACCGATAAAAATCGAATAGATTGCCGCTCCATGTGCCGTCCGGCACCAAGCGATCGGACCAATTTATTTTTGTGTCTGCGGTATCGTACTCACGGTAATCAACAAAGTAATTTGGAACTGCCTCTTGTATAGATGTCTGTGTACCAAACATTAACAACCCGGCCAAGGTCAAACCTTCCTCACCAGTAGCACGATTAACCCACCAGCCACCAAGGCCTCTGAGTAAACCTTGAGTATCCAGAGTTAGAAAAGGATGATCCGGCGTTCTTGAAGCAAGTCGATTCCGATACGCCTCCAGCGATTCCATATCAAGATCATCCAACACATAGCGTTCAAGTTGATGCGAATCTCTTGCATCATACTGCTGTTCAGCAAGTAGGCGTTTCACTTCTTCATCGGTACAGCGATAGTCTCCTGAATGATTTCTTCGGTAAGTTCCAGTTAGTGGGTTATTGTTGATATACACTGGCCGCTGCTTACGCTGCGCACGTGGAACTTTTATAGAAATCACAGAAGCACTTCCAAGCTTTAAAACGCTTACCTGACTATCGTTCAGAATATTGGCGCTGACTTTAGAAGAGTTATTAACTGTCGCCCAAAAGTCTTCCAGCACACGATTAACGTTCTCGATACCAACTGCAAAAAACCCATCATCCCTCTCTTCAACGCCAAGTAGGATTGAACCACCTTGGGTGTTGGCGAAAGCGGAATAAGATTCCCACAAACTTACCGGAACAGCACCCTTCCCATCTTTACCTTGAGCTTTTTTCGCCTCAACATCAATTCCCTCTTCCAGGCTGTCTGGATCAAAAAGATTGTCATTCATAAACACACCTCCCGAACAAACCTACGAGCAACTGTGTCTTATTAACACTTAATTTTCTGCGATAAAGCATTAGTAATATACTTCTATTGCGATTTTACTCGATGTATCGCCGTTGGAGTTTTGTACCCGTAATGGTTTCAGTTTTATATCTAACCGAAAAAGCCATTTAACCAGACATTCCATTGTACGGCGGACATGAAAGCATGCGGCGCGAGGATCACCTTTGACATGTTGCCCTGCAAAACTTGCACTCTCGGCTACCAGAGGGAACTCCTGTGATAGGAAAGTGAAGTTTGGGGAGGTATCCATGGGCTTACAGTGTTCCGTTGAATGCTCGTTGTTGTAAGGCGGCAAAAAGGGTATCGAGTTCAAACTCATGGGAGCTCAATATATTTTTATATCTTTTAAATTTTTGCATGAAACCCTCAAATCGAAGCTGGGCCTTTATGGGTGGGCAAGGGATTACTATAGAAGTCAAAAGTTTTTGGTTCACTTTGTAAGTACCATTCGTAGTTCTTGCTCCACTCGATATTTGTCGCCGCACAAGACGGCTTTGCCAAACACTTTCTAAATAAGCTGGCGATAATAAATCTGAATCAATAGTCGCACCAATCATTGTATCTGGGAAACTAACTTCCTTATTACTACGATCTGGGAATGCACCAGAACCGACAAGATTTCTATTACCATTTCCGCGGCAAATCAAGAAAGTGTCTTTAGACAGTTGCTGACCAAGTGATGGAGCGCGATCAAATTTTGCTACCTTTTTAGCGGAGCCATCAAATCTTCCGCGAGTTATCGCGGATAATGTAAGCACCTCACCATCCACCAGGCCTTTTGTTGATGGGGATAAGCCATTGCGAAAGCTATTTGCAACCAATTCTCCGAACTTCCTTGTTTCCCACCCCATCGAATTAGTAACAGGATCGCCAAACATGTCGAGGAAGGTGGATTGGAGAAGGATGTCGAGTTGGGCGATGGACTCGCGGCGCTTGGCCCGCAACTTGTCAGCCGCATCCAGAATCCCCGCTATCCGCTTCTGTTCGGCTAGGGGTGGGAGGGGGATTTCGATCTTGTACACCTCCTTTGGCCGCGCTCTCAACAATGAACCGCCAACACCAGAGACCGTTCTCATAAACGCTGAATGAAACACATCTCCCATCAAAACCCAACGAAGGTAGCGAGGCCAAATAGTTTCATCCCTAAAAACAATCCATTCACCTGATGCAATTTGCCGGTGTCCAATATCCTTCCCAACTACACAAGCACGGCGAATATGCGGCACTATTCTGGAAATCATCACATCATTGGTTTTTACAACCTTTTTCGATGAACCAATCTCAGCACCTTTCAGCACCTCTGGTGAGCCAGCATCATAAGCGGGGATGCTATAGAGTTCAAAAACCTCCTCTTGATGTTTCTTTGGATCAACCGAGCCACCTTTCTTCAGCGCAATGTCTCCAAGCGCTATAACTGTCTGACTCACTTCAGCATTCCTTCCAATTCTTTCCGTCCTTTCGATATTTCCTTTTCCAACACCGACAATCGTTCCAAAATCACCTCAGGTGGATCGTACTCCACAGATTCATAAACTACTTCCTTATACCGATTAATCGACAAGTCATAATCGTTATCCGCAATTTCACTCTTCGGCACCAGAAAACTCTGATCAGTCCGTACCCGCTTCTTCTCTGACTTTAATTTCTTCCATCGAGCAACAATATCTTCAAGGTCACTCTTATCCGGCTGCGGACTACGTTTATCATCCAGTGAAAAACCATCCGCTTTCATATCGTAAAACCAAATATTATCGGTACCACCGGAATTGGTTTTAGTAAAAAACACAATCGCTGTTGATACACCGGCGTAGGGCTTAAACACTCCCGATGGCATATTCACAATCGCATCGAGCTTTTGATTTTCAACCAGCATTTTGCGTAAGCTTTTGTGCGCATTGCTAGACCCAAACAGCACACCGTCCGGCACAATAACCGCAGCGCGACCACCGGTTTGCAGCAGTCGCAGAAACAACGCCATAAACAGCAGTTCGGTTTTTTTGGTTTTAACTATTTGCTGCAAGTCTTTGGCGGTGGACTCATAGTCCAGGCTGCCGGCAAACGGCGGATTGGCCAGTATCAGTGAGTACTTTTCTGCATCGTCGTCTTCGCCTTCCCCGCCACCTTGCGCCAGTGAATCACGATAGCGAATGTCCGGGCTTTCTACACCGTGCAGTAACATGTTCATGCTGCCAATACGCAACATGGTGTTATCAAAGTCGTAGCCGTGGAAGGTATCTTCATTAAAGCGACGACGCGAAGCCGCGCTTTTAAAAACGGTGTCGCTGTGGTGTTCTGTCAGATACTCAGAGGCGGCAATTAAAAAACCAGCGGTACCACAAGCCGGATCACAGATAACATCTTTAGGCGTGGGGGCCGTCATGTCTACCATCAACTGGATGATATGACGTGGGGTACGAAACTGTCCGTTCTGCCCGGCACTGGCAATCTTGCCGAGCATGTATTCATACAGATCACCTTTGGTGTCACTGTCTACCATGTCGATGCCATCGAGCTGATCAACCACGTTGGCCAGCACACTGGGCTTGGGCATCATGAACATCGCATCTTTCATGTGTTGGGTGTAGGTGCTGTCTTCCTCGCCTTCGTCACTTTGGCCAAGCTCTTTCATAAACGGAAAGACATCATCACGCACTCGCTCAAACATCTTCTCCGGCGCTTCTTCTTTAAAGCGCGACCAACGCAGATGATCCTGATCTTCACTAAAGATGGGCTCTTCGATAGGCTTTTTTGTGCGAGCGGCTTTGGCTTCTTTTAGCGTGTGCAGTTCATCCAGACGCTTAATGAACAGCAAATAAGTTAATTGCTCTATCACCGACAACGGATTGGAAATACCGCCAGACCACATGGTGTCCCAGATGCGGTCTACTTTCGATTTTAATTCACCTGTGATCATTTATTATTTTTCAGGGTTGGTGTAGCTTAATTGGTTACGGTACATCTGTTTTGTTCTTGCCTATTTAGGAAAATTCTGTGCTGATCTATTCTAACGTTTATTCACTATCTAAAGCCTAACTGCCGAATTAACACCGCTTAAAGCGGCTCGGTACCACTGATAAGCTGTTCCATATAACGGTGATAGACATATCTTTTGTCTCGTTTCTTACCTGTAGATTCAATCAGAATATTCAGCTCTTCAAGGTGTTCTATCGCTTTTCTTATGGTGGGTGGTGAAAGTTGCAGCTTATCTACAGCACTTTGTACATTGACAACGGGCCTGCGCTGTATGAATTCATGTAGTCGCAGGGCAGTATTAGCAGCTTGACCCAGTGTTTCGATCTTCTTTTTATCTTCGTCGAATATAGCGAGAATTTCACGAGCCGTTGCAGTGGCCTGATCAGCGGTTTCCAATACCCCCTGTAAGAAAAACTCTATCCACGGTTCCCAATTACCTGTTTCACGTACACTTTGCAGCAATTCGTAATATTGCTTTCGATGAGTTTTTAGATACAAACTTAAATACAGCAACGGCTCTTTCAGTATTCGGTTTTCACACAATATAAATGTGATAAGCAACCTGCCAAGCCTGCCATTGCCATCTAAAAACGGGTGAATTGATTCAAACTGCAGATGAACCAACGCAGCTTTGACAAGCACGGGAAGATCAGAATCTTCCTGATGTAGGAAAGACTCCAGTTGATAGAGGCAATTCATCATCTCATCCGGCGGGGGTGGTACGTATGTGGCGTTGCCGGGCCGAGTGCCGCCTATCCAGTTTTGCGACGTTCTAAATTCACCTGGCTGCTTGCCAGAGCCACGCCCGGATGTCATCAGCGTTTGATGGATGTCCCTTATAAGCCTTAAGGAAAGCGGAAAGTCATCTTTTATTTTCTGAAGACCCAGGTCCATCGCAGCAACGTAATTCGACACTTCCCGCACGTCGTCAATTGATACGTTAAGCTCAGCGCCGTCTTCCAGAGCAAACAAGTCTGACAATGAAGATTGTGTACCCTCAATCTGAGATGACAGGAGCGCTTCTTTTCTCACGTACATGTACAGAAAAAGGGGGGTATCAGGCAGAACAGACGCCAGACCATCAAGCCTGCCAAGCGCCTGGTTGGCCGAAGCCAGCAAACGTTGAAATGGCATTAAATCAAGCGATGGCACAGGCGGCACCGCACCGGGAATGAAGAACCGGACCTGCTCACTACCGACTTCTCGCAATTCCCAAGTGCCGGAAGAGGCTGATTTTTCTACAATTTTATTCACTAAGAAAGGGGGCTTTTCTAGCACGTCTTGTTAAGAAAGAAACAGTGTACATTCTTTCTTAGTGAAACACACCTTGATGTTGGATTGCGTAAGAGCTTTCTCGTACGCCCCCCCCCAGACACACTGTGTGAATCCCCACCCGATATTACCCCCCTATACCGTGACCTACTTAGCTGATAAACAGGAGATATCGACCGGTGCCGCGGAGAGATCCCAATCTGTTTGACGACGTCATTCCAGCTCACGCACCCGGTGAATTTTAAATCGCTCAGGTGTCATGTGATCGTTTTCTGGGAGACGATCTGTCTACCGGCGACGGCTTAAACACCAAGACCCGCGCCAACCACCTTGATGGTGCTTCTTTTTAACTCGTCGGTAGACCGAATCGAAGCTAACTTTCAACGCTTGGCACAAGGTTCGCCAAGCTAGAGGGA
>JALZUP010000241.1 GCA_023301505.1 Robiginitomaculum sp. | reverse complement strand
CCTGGGATGTATTTGATTCAATTTTCAAATTCCGAGGTCACCACTACAAAAAAGTTATTGATCCAATAATGCCAATGGTAATTGGCATAAAATGATATCGGCTTTAACTCTTGAAGGGGTTAAAGCCGTTTTTTTTGAGAAAACGCAATCGATGATTAAATTGATCGTCTCTGTGGGGAACTTACAGATATCATCTGATATATATTGTTGTGCCTCAATCTTTTTATTCATTTTTCATAAGTGAATCTACTTAGACACACTCTTTGCTAAGCTTTGGCTTTGGCAGCTACTTTTAGCGACATAGCAAAGAGTGTGTCTGCTGAATACTGGACTATGCATTTTCAATAATTTCTATTTCTTGTTCTGTCAAGTCGTAAAGTTTATAAACCAATTTATTTATTCTACTTTCTAAATCAGTTATGTTTGATTCCGGATTTGCTCTTTTGAGTGATAATATTTTATCTACAAGATTTGTAATCTCATTTTTTTGTAATTCATTTGCCGAAGGTATAGGTATGTTGTCAAAAAACTCTCCAAACCATTTAATACCATCTTTACCCCATATTACAGCTCCTAATTTAAAGTAGAATAGGACAACTTTAGAGTTCAATACCCCACATAAAAATTCTGACTGATTATAGGTTGCAAAAGAACTTGAATCAAGAGTAAACTCTTGATCTTCACTAATTGAAAAGGTATTGACACTTGACAGTCTTGTCCAAATAATTTTTTTCTTTTCGAATTCCTTATAGAATGCTGTATTGTCTTGGATTTCAAACCAATTATAGCTTCCTTTCTTCCGACCAATACCAGGTGTTAAATCATTCTTAAAATTTAACAGGTACTCTTTAATAGCGGGATAACTATCAATATCAGTTCCACGTCTTGTAAAGATTATCCAATTACTAGCAGGCCTATTATGATATCTTTTTATGTCTGCACCTTTTAAAATTGGTTTTATTAGGCTTACCGATTTTCTGTCCTTACTTAATAATTCATTTTTTCTATTTTCATCTATTATGAATATTTTATTGGCACCTGTTGTGACACCTCTGTTGATAAAAATACCATCTAAATCAACAAGTTTAGTTGATGTCTTATCTAGTTTTTCTTTAAGCTCTAGTATTTTATCTTTATAAAACATCCATTGATTTTCTCCAAAAAACATCCTTTTGGCTTTAGTACAGGGTGAATCAAGTTCTTTGATCTCGGTGATTGATTTAAACTGTAAACTCTGATTTAGTGGTACTCGGTTCTTAATTTCTAGAATTAGAGTATTAACGTTCGCGTCTTCAAAAATTTGGATCTCATTGAAATTGACTATCTGCGAAATGTCTTTTTTTGAAACATATTCTCTTAGATTCAAACCATAGTTTGTATTACAAAATCTACTTGTTGTTATGTAATTAAGTAAACCTGATTCTCTCAAAATTTCAAGACCTTGCTCATAAAATAAAGTACTTATGTCAGACGATTTATTAAAGGTTAAGAATTTGCTACTTAAGTATTCTTTTTCAGTTAGTTGACTTATTGAAAAATATGGTGGATTACCGATAACCATATCGAACCCCACATAATCACCATCACTATTAAGTACTTCAGGAAATTCGAAACGCCATTCGAAAGCGTTTTCAAATATTTTGTTGGCTTTTATTTTTTCAATTTCTACTTCAAGTTTGTTCTTTTTCTCGGTTATTTGCTTCACTTTCTTGCTCCAAGAGGATTTTTCTTTTTTGCTTATTTCAAAAAGTTGGCCTTGGTTAGTAAGCTGGAACAGCTCCCCTGAAAGTTTCCGAAGACGTTTGACTTTTGGGTCATTCAAAGAAATTTCACTTCTAAAATCTGACTTAATGTCGGATATAAGTTTCTCCATTTCCCTTTTCTCCTCTTTATTGTGTGCATTTCGATAGGTATCAACAGCAATACGGTAACTTTCAATCGACCATTTGCTTTTCTTCAAAGCTTTTTTCAAGTCAGCATCAAGGCTAAAACGACTTACAAGGGAATTGCCGCACTTAATGTTAATGTCAATATTTGGTAGAGTTTCGAGTTCACTTTCACTTTTGTAGTATGCGTTCTTTAGTAACTCAATCCAAAGACGTAATCGACAAATTTTTACCGAATTAGGGTTAATATCTACACCAAACAAACAGCTTTCAATTATGGTTTGCTTTTCGTGAAATAATGCTTCTTGAATTCGGTGACTTTCTTTATTAGTTGGATTGTATTCAAACAATTCTCCATTTTCGTCAGTTACAATTAATTCATCGTTTACAACTTCAAATTGGTATTCTTTTAGTCGTTTTCCGTCCCTATCTTGCAAAACTTTAAGATCGTTCTTAATTGCAACTATTTCATTAAGTGCAGAAACTAAAAAGTGTCCTGAGCCTACTGCTGGATCGCAAATTTTTAAACTATTAATAATACTATTTGCTTCTTGCCTATCTTCAATTTTATCATAAACAGAATCAATGTCTTTACAATTCCAATCTTTGATTTCGTTAAACTTTTGAACAACCGCTTTTCTAATGGTCTCACGACACATATACATTGTGATAAAACCTGGTGTGAAAAACGAGCCATCTTTATAACCATTAATTTTCTCGAATATTAAACCGAGAACAGAAGCATTAATTAAGGTTTTGTTATCTTCTTGAATTTTTTCTTTTCCCTCACTACTAAAATCATAAGCATTTAGAAATTCAAATAGATAATTAATAGTACTTAAATTTCCTGTTCGTTTTTTTCCACTTTCACTTTTCAAAACAGTTGAGGAATAAATCGGCATTGTTTTATCATCTCGCAAATTGCTAATAAATAATGTTACATGTTCAATTCCTGTTGGTTCAAAAAGCGAACTATTTAAGTATGGAACTTTTGTAAATAGCTCTATTACGTCTTCGTTTCTTTCTGATTGTTGTTTTGCTAAAACTTGAAAGAAAAGACCGTTTAAATCATCATAATTTTGAATTTTGTCGATACTCAAAAATTCATAGGATTTGTCACCTTTATTATAGGTTTTGAGTTGAGCTTCTAAAAGCTTAAGAAACAAAATTCTGTTAATCCACGTTATGCTTAATTCAAGTCCAACATTAAACAAACGTTCTTCTTGGTTTACCCCAAAATGACTAGGATTATCAAGTCTGTTTATTTTATCCAAACTGTCAAGTTGTATAATTGCGTTTTCTAGAAGCGAACCAGTGTTCCTTTCGCCCTTTTTGTTTCGTTTTATTAATTTTTTACTTTTGTCTTTGACTTCTACAAGCCCAATAATATGTAATAATTCGCCATAAAATCGTTTGTCAAGACTATTACTATCATTCGCAAAAGGTAGTTTTAACAAATGCTCTGGTGAAAGTAATTTAAAAAGTGAAATAAGTTTGTTATCGTCTTTAGGATTGTCATTCCGTAGTGGCTTTTCGTATTCTCGAATATCAAAGAAGGTGAAATCTATTTCTTGTTTAATTTCATTTATAAATGGTGCTGCTATTTCTTTATAAAAGACATCAGTAGACTTTTTTCCAGCTTCAAAAGTTTGAAACTGTTTTACAAAATTTTTATTTTGAGCAAATATTCTTTCAAATAAATGTTCATCGAAAACAAACCATTCATTAATATTTGTTGCTACTAAATGCTTTATGTCTAAATTCCTATTAGTAATTCGTTCTCGTAAATAGTAAAGTACTAATTCTTGAAATGCTTTAACATTAATTTTTTTTCTAGATAACATTTCAGCTTTATTGGTTGGTTTTTTCGTTTCAATTAAAACACCAACATTGCTTTTAGCTTTATCTCCATTATGGATGACTAAATCCGTCTTCCCTTTAGTATTTACAAAATGATTTGGTTCGTAGTATGTTTTTTTCAGGAAATCAATTACAAGATTTTTATGAAACTCCTCTGATTCAGTATTATTGGTTCTGTCGAGTAGCTGTATCAAATTAGTCTTAAAATTTTCAATTTCCCTTCTATTAGGCTTTATTTTTAAAAAAGCTTTGTTTATTGCTTTTCTTGGTTTTAATATTTTCAATTCCATTTAATGTTTTTTTTTTGCAGTAGGTTAATTTAAGTTTTTATTCTAACGATCATTCGAACGTTGGGAAAAAACAGTTCTTGTGATTTTTCAGTATTGACTTTCGTGTAAACAAAAAATCAAATGTGTTGTTTGAATTGTTATTTTGAGGTTTGAACGCACGATGTTTCGGCTAAACGCCGTGCGCCCGTTTAGGGCAGATGGACGTTTTAGCTATTGTTGGCAGCAGTATTTTTATTCTCCTATTAAAAGTTCGGGTGCATATCTTATTACAAATTTTGCCACATCAATTCCAGCAATTACATCTATTATTTTCTGAATTTCATCAGACTTTTCTCGCACGTAATCTTCTAATTCCTCCGTTTCTTCTGCTGTGGTAATTAATAAACCAGCATCTGCGTCATATTCTTTAATTCCTGTGACAATTTGGTCAATAGCTCCTTTGTCATAGTGTTGACCTTGATAAGATTTTGCTTGAACAATTAACTTTGTAGATACATTAATGCCAATTATCGGATTTTCAAATTCAACAATCAAGTCTGCACCGTTATCAGTTTTCCAACCGAATCCATTTTTTACTGATATTGTATTTGGCATCTTATCAAATATCCTATGTAAAAATCGTTCAAATTCTTTATTCTTATTCATTCGATGAATTTCTGATGCTATTTTAGGTAAAATCTTATTTACCTTTTCTTGTAAGTGAACAAGTGGACGTTCTGATTTTGAAATATTACCGAAAGTATTATTTTTCAGATTTTCTATAGATGACAGAAAATCATCAACTTGTAGAACTCTTTGCCCTCTTCGTCTTGGTGATAAATTTACAGATGGAAGAATATTACTATCATTTCTGCTAAACTCAATTATTGTTGATTTATCAATTGGTATGAAATTATTAAAATCTTTTCCCCAATCACAACTTAGTCCTTCATCAAATCCATATTCCTCAATTACTTTTGCTGCTACGCATTTGCCATACTCTGGCATATTTACGTGAACAATCCAATCGTCCTTCTTTATTTTTAGCAAGAATGCATTTTGTCCGTACCATTTTTCTCTGAGAGACTTTGTTTGGATCCACATCCCAAATCTTGATTTCCCTTTCTTTATCTCATCATAAACGAGCTTTCTTGCTTTATTATCTCCAATTTTTGCGAAAGCATAGATTTGCTGTTTCATTTTTTCTATTTATAGCATGCAACGCCCTAGAGTATGCGCCGAATCTGCGACGAAGGAAGCAGATATGGTCGTCATACTCCATGTTAGTGACTGGCTCCTTTTCCTCTGTCCGATTCTA
>JALZUP010000240.1 GCA_023301505.1 Robiginitomaculum sp. | reverse complement strand
TGAAAATTCACTTAATCGCAAAAGGCAGACACTATTTCGTGAGTTAAGCGCGAAGATTGGTTCGCGTCTTACGGATTTAAGCTAAATATTGCGCTTAGACCCGTCCAATCGAGCTATAGGCGAACCCCTTGGCTCGGAGTTGGTCTGGCTGATAAATATTGCGCAAATCGATCATAGTTTTTTGCTCCATAATCTCTCCGAGCCGCTCAAAATCAAGAGCCCGAAATTGGTTCCATTGCGTGAGCAAGACCAAAGCATTTGCTCCGCTTGCGCAATCATAAGCATCGTCACAATAGGTGATGGCTGAGAGGTGTTGTCGCGCCTCATCCATAGCTTCGGGATCATAGGCGCGAATCTTAGCGCCAGCGGCTTGGAGCGCGCCAATGATCGGAATTGATGGGCTCTCGCGCATATCATCCGTATCGGGTTTGAAGGAGAGGCCTAATATAGCGATTGTTTTGCCAGATATATCGCCGCCGCAGGCCGATATAATCTTATTTGCCATTTGTGATTTACGGCTTTTATTGACCTCAATCACTGTTTCAATGATGCGAAGAGGGGTTCCAGCTTTGCGCGCCGTATCGGCGACGGCGCGCGTATCTTTAGGAAAACAAGAGCCGCCATAGCCAGGCCCCGCATTTAAAAATTTCGCGCCAATACGCGTATCAAGACCAATGCCATAGGCAACTTCGTTCACACTGGCCCCGACCTGTTCGCATAAATTTGCCATTTCATTAATAAAGGTAATTTTGGTGGCGAGAAAGGCATTGCCTGCATATTTAATAAGTTCAGAGGTGCGCCGATTGGTCATGACAATCGGCGTCTCGCTGACCGTATAAGGGCGGTAAAGCTCGCGCATGACAGCGGCGGCGCGGTCTGTTTCTGCGCCGATAATGATACGGTCTGGTTTGGTGAAATCGTGAATAGCGGCGCCTTCACGTAAAAATTCAGGATTAGAGACGACGTCAAATTCGGCATTTGGCCGCGCCGCCTTCATGAGCGCTTCAAGCTGATCGCCTGTCCCAACGGGAACGGTAGATTTTGTGACAATGACTGTATAGCCCTGAATATGACGCGCGACATCTTCAGCGGCGGTGCAAATATAGCTCAAATCAGCGCCCCCATCATCAGGGCGGGGCGGGGTGCCAACGGCGAGGACAACCACCTCAGCATCTTTGACGGCTTGCTCAATATTTGCCGTGAAGCTTAACCGCCCTTCGGCAATGTTTTTTTCAACTAAAACATCAAGGCCCGGCTCATAGATTGGGACGCCGCCAGAATTGAGCAGATCAATTTTGTCATTATCTAAATCTACGCAGCTTACGCTATGCCCGAAATCTGACAAACATACGCCCGAAACAAGTCCAACATAGCCTGTGCCAACAATTGCAACTTTCATAGTGAGGCTAACCTTATGTCATTTATGATGCCTTAGAGTTAAAGGCCCTAACATTGCGCCCGCGCTTTTCAAAGCGTCCAATGACAAAACTTCATTACAATTTCGAAGGTTAGTTATGCCGATAAATTTTTGCGCTGCTTTAGCGCAGGGCTTGATAAATGGCCTGATTATATATTTTGGCATAATCATTTAAGGCGCGCCGTAAAATAGAATGGGCTTCCCCATATAAAACATCCGCGCTGCCGGCTGGGAACTTATCAGATGTTTTACTGCTAATTTGGGCCTGCTCTTCAGGGCTCAGGCCGGGATAGCTTTTAAAGCGCGCCGAAAAAGCAATCAGCTCGGGCGCCCCGCTTGCCAGCGAGCTTTGCGCATCTGCAAGGGGGTCGGCCGATAAAACCCAAGACATTTGGCCGATTATATCAGCCTCTTGATCTGAGCTTGCGGGCGGGAGATTAGGCGGGAGCTCGGCTTGATTTAAAGCCGTTTGCGGATTTGTATCAGGCATATTTGTCGATAGATCAGGCGTTTTTTGACAGGCAAGTAGTCCTGTCATTATAGGCAAAGCGATAGCAATCAGTGAGGGGCTATATAGCGGCATTAGAGGCGGCTATGTTTACGGTTATGATTCAGGCGCGCGGCTTTTGCTCCGCGTCCGAGACCCAGCAGCATGAGCATGAATAGGCCAAAACTTCCGCCCCCGCCAGATGAGCCACCTGATGATCCGCCTGTACTGCCACCACCTGTGCCGCCGCCCGTATTATCGGCATTAATAGTCACCGTGACCGTGGCAGCATCTTCGCCCCCATTTCCGTCGGAGACGACATAGCTAAAGGTTTCTACGCCTGTAATATTTGCGGCGGGTTGATAGAGTATCGCCGTGCCGTTTAGAGTTGCCGTGCCGCCGCGGTTTGGCGTGCCAATATCGCTAATGGAGAGCGTATCATCATCAGCATCGCTATCATTATCTATGACGATAAATGTCGTTGGGGCGCTGTTTTCATTTATGATAAAGCTGTCATTTACAGCAATTGGCGCCCTATTGGGGAGGGGGTCTACGGTTATAGAGACTGTGGCCGTATCTTGGCCTCCATTTCCATCGGAGAGAGTATAGGTAAATTGATCAGAGCCAGTAAAACCTTGCAATGGCGTATAGAGGATCTGGCCATTATTAAGCGTGGCTGCGCCAGTAGCGGGCGCAGTGACGCTTAAAATGCTCAGAGAGTCGCTATCTATATCCGTATCATTATCTAAAACGTCTAAGGCATTATTGGCGCTATCTTGGGTGACGGTAAAGCTATCGGCAACGGCGTTTGGCGCTGTGTTGGGCGCAGGCACGTCATTGACCGTAACCGTCACTTGCGCGCTATCTGTGGCGCCATTGCCGTCAGACACAGTATAGGTAAATGTTTCTGTGCCATCAAAATCGGCGGCGGGTTGGTAGCGAATTTGCGCGGCCTCAATTGTGACATCGCCGCCATTAGAAATTGCTGTGATAGAGGTCAGGCTTAATGTGTCGCCATCATCATCACTATCATTGGACAGGACATCTAACAGGATAGAGGCGCTATTTTCATCCACCGTATAGCTATCGATTTGGGCAATAGGCGGCGTATTGGTGACAGCTGTGCTGGCAATCGTAAAATTGGAGGGATTGATAGCAAAGAATGGCTGGGTGGTACATGAGACGCGCAGGCGCGCTGAGGTGCTATCTATGCCATTGGGAATTGAGAGCGTCTGGGTTCCATCATTGGGCGTGTCATCAGCTAGCTGAGTTGGAAATGTCACGCCGCCATCTGTTGACAGATCAATATCAACTAACGCGCAACTAATTGGCGCGGCTGTTGTATTGGCAACATCCCATTCCAAGGTAGCATTGCTTGCGCCTGTAAGCTGCGCGCCCGCTGGCGTGCTTGCCGTGAACGGGCCTGCCGCCGCGCTTACGGCAACACTCAGGTCTTCGGAGGTGACGCCGCCATTGCCATCACGGACAGTAAGGCGAAAGGTCATATCGCGCGTAATTGTCGGCAGGACTTCGCCAAATGTTGTTGTCCCGTTTAAAATATCACTGGGCTGGGGAAATGTGCGGCTCGGAGTTGCGACGGGGTCAAAGCTTCTGAAAATTGGGCCTGTATTATCCCCAGCAAGAGGATTAAGCGCAGAGGTTGGCGCGCCTCTATCATATTGCTCCCAGTTATAGCTAAGCGTATCGCCGCTATCAGAATCTGTTGCGCTGCCCGTTAAGGTGAAAGGCGTGGAAATTGGAATAGCCCTGTCTGGACCCACAATGACATCCGGTATATTATTTGATAAAGCTATGTCTGTGCTACAGCTGAGCGTATCGATAAAATCACTCATTTGCTCTAATGAGTGGCTGTGGAAATATTCATCGGCGCGAATTTGGATATTCTCGCTCCCGCATATTCCAGCATAGCCCATTATGGTCGTGCCGCCCGCAGGCTCATAAGCGCTAGCATTTGCGCGGGCTGTGCCGCAGCTATCTACAGTGCCGTTAAAACTATGATCTGCCCCAAATTGATGGCCAATTTCATGAGCTAAAATATCAATATGAAAGAGATTACTACGCGGATTGGCAAACCCAGACACGCCCGCCGCTTTGCTATTATTTACGCGGTTGGCGGGGCTACACGCAGATCTTAGCTGTGCTAGTCCGCCGCTAATACCTGTTGCAAAAACATGGCCTATGTCAAAATTAGCAATGCCGACATTTGCATTAAGATCGCCCACCACCTCATCAATTAAGTCTTGGGCGTCATTATTTGTGTAAGGGTCTGTCGCGCCGTCACTATGGACAACCGTATCTTCAAGCACGAGCCGAATGGCGGCCTCGGGTTCAAATATGGAGTTCATGCGATTGACGGAGGTGACAATTTGGTCTTCGGGATCTATCCCTCTATCGACGAAAAATTCTGAATATTCCCCTGTCACCGCAATCGCTAGGCGGAATGTGCGCAGGCTCGTTCCAAAGGCGATACGGCCTGCTTGGGCTGGATCAAGGCCGCGGCTTAAAAGCTGCGGATCACCGCCTAAATGATTATGAGCGCTTTGCTCGCCCGGCGTGATGATATGCTCGCCTGTGCTGCATATGATGGGGTCGAGATCGCGGCTCATCTCATCATTATAATCTGATCTATAATAGCTTTGATAAATGCCGTCTTGATCGCTTGGGTCAATTAAAACTGTGCGGCCCGCTTGGGTAAAGATGGCGTGAAAGCCTTCTGAGGTTAGGTCAAGGCGGCCCTGATTTTGCGGGTTATCTGGGTCAATGATTTTATAAGTTTGGATATCTGGACGTTTGCGGGCCAATGACGGGCTTAATATTGGCGAATTATAAAGGGTGAAGCGCTGCATGCCGCCATGGGGCAGGGGAAGCTCAATCGTCACATTTTTACTATGGGGCTGTTCTAGGGGGGCGGCGCGTAGATTTTGTTCTAGATCTAGCAAGCTCAGGCGCAGCTTGCGCGATTTTACCAAGATTGGCGCGGATTCAGTTGGGGTAATTTCGCCCTCATTGGCGGATAGCTGTTTTGCGGCCTGAGAGGCTGGATCAATATCTGTCCATGTTTGGCTAAGGGCTGGGCTTGCAAGAATAGCCGCTAAGATAGGCAAACTAATTGTACGTAGAGCCTGTGTTTTCGTAAAAGAAAAATATGATATGCGTGTCATAATATTACCCACTAATTGCCCTGTGAAGGCTGCTGACCCCAATTTTGCTTGAATTATCCACTATTCAGTCTGTAACTATATGCTCTGCTGATTTTAAGATTTAGTTTATAAATAAAGCTGCGGCGCAGATTAATCAGAGTGCTTTATTTGTCGGTGCAAAAGGCGAAGCCTAGCCTATCACGTAAGACGAGGCCGTGGATAGGTTACAATAGGCTGGCGATTATCAACAGATAAAATTACAGTTGCCGAGGCTAGGTCATAAAGCCTACGCCTTGCGAAAAGCTTGAGCTTGGAAAAAAAATAAGCGCGCGGCCTCTTACGCCAATCTCTTAGGTAATGGGTTCACTAACATATCATCCAAGATTAGCGCTGGGTTGCGTGGCTAAAGCGGCTCAGGACTGTTTAATCCTGAGCGCCGTGTGTTCTAATAGCTATTTTACTCTTTATATTACTTTACGAGGCGAGACTTTGGATAGGTGGCGTGCCAGCCAAACCAGAAGGCGCGGTTATAGGGCAAGCGCGGTAATTCCTCACCCTGAGAGGAGACAAGCTTGCTTTCTGAAAGCGTCCAGCTTTGCCCATTTGTGTCAGTTGCGGTGACATTTCCGTCAAAGCTTTTAAAGCTCACCCCTTGGGGATCATAGACGCGGTTGCCACCCGTTTTATCGGTGAGCACCAAAATCTCTTGGTCGCCTAAGCTATCCATATAGACGGGGTTTTCTTTGAGATAGTCCGCCGATATGGCTAATTGCTCATGGGGGTTGGATTTAAAGCGTAGGGCGAGAACCTCATCCTTATTTTTAAGGCGCTGATCATTATAGGGCGTGTTGAACATCAGGCGATCTGTCGAAAAATATTCATGATAGGCCACCCCTTCGCCGTAATCGCGGCGGTGACCTGTATCAAGTGACAAGACCTGCGTGTCAGGGTGACGGCGTTTCCACTCGCCCCATGTGGTTGTCACCACGCTGCGGTGGTCAAAGGCAATATTTTGGCCAACAAGAGGGCCAAGGACAGGTTCGCCCTTGATTGTGTTCCAAAGAGATTGTGTGTCTTTGTCATACATGAGCTTATTGGAGCGATATAAAAACCCGCTTGTTCCAATATTATGGGCCGTGCCATTTGCATGTGTCTCATATAAAATCACCGTGCCGCATAGGGTGCAATAAACGCCCGCTACATCAATGCCGCCCACTCTATCAACAAACATTTCATGCCACGCTAAAATCCGTTTTGGATAGGCGCGAACATCTCCGTTCACTTCAATTCCAAAAACGACATTGTCATCTTCTAAATAATCAGCTTGGCGCGCTGAGATCATTTTAGGCTGACGCAGGGGCGGAATGCCGTCTTGCAAAACACCGCCCCATCTAATCTCGTCAAGGCGGATTTGGGCTGTGTTGGCGCGGTCTCTAAAATATCTGGCAAATTTTGGATCAATAGCTTCGTAAAAATCTGCTTTGAAATTATCATAACCTGCGGCTTTAATTTCTGGCTGATTCCATAGCCAGCGATACCAGCTATGGGTGTCGCGCCCAAAGTCTTCACCGCTGACGTCTTTTAGCTTGTCGATAATTAAATTTTGTATCGCTCTGTCGCCCACAAAATTGAAAATTTCTAGGCTGGGCGCAATATAGGCTGGGGACCAATTTGCGTCTAATTTTTCTAGCTTTTGTTTTTGCGCGTTTGAGCCAATATTTGGACTTAGCAAAGAGAATAGCAAATCCTGATCATCCTGACTTAGCTCATATTGGGCGGCGTCTTGCTGAGATAAATTTTGAGACAGGATTGGCGCAATTGTTGTGGAAGTAATAGGGGCTTGGCGCGTTTGAGCATAGGCATAACCTGCTCCTAATGTGAGAATGGCGCCAGTGGCACATAGCATTAATTTGGATTTCAAAGTCATAAGCCTCTCATATATTTAT
The DNA here is from genome assembly GCA_023301505.1 of Robiginitomaculum sp. GTDB lineage: Bacteria > Pseudomonadota > Alphaproteobacteria > Caulobacterales > Maricaulaceae > Robiginitomaculum. Next base: position 412 of record JALZUP010000240.1, on the reverse strand, counting down.
ACTTTGAATAATACATTGTTTTGACGATCATGCATGTCACATCCCGCGCGCAGCTCGTAAAGAAGCCGTGACTGATATGTGATTAAAAACCCGCATCATGATTAATATAATGATTAGATTGTCTTTTCGCGCGATAGCCTTATGATTGACGCATAAGAACAAGGGAGCACATAATGGAAAATACTAATTTTTTAAAAATCTCACTACTGGTCACGCGTGTTTTTGTCGCTTGGATGATGGCTCTATGGGCGCTGGAGCGCATAAGTTCTGCAGGGCCTCCTGGTTTTGTGACGACTTATTATGATGTGGGCGGCATACAATTTAGCGCCATTCCGCAAGGCCTTATAGGCTATCTTTTACTCGTGCTTTATATTTTGATGGTGATCGGGTTTAAAAAGAAAATTACTTATTT